>JBAXTC010000839.1:0-3277 GCA_037130375.1 Verrucomicrobiota bacterium
GGGAAGTCGGCTCCCTGCTCGATGACATCCTGGAAAGGCAGCGAAACGAATTTGTCTTCCTGCAGATCGAGGCAGTCCATGCGCCGCTGCGAATGCTCGCACATATCGTCAACATCCGCCTCGGGCCGGCGGGAAGGCGCGTTGAGCGCCACCAGCCGGGTGTAGTCGTCGTCGCTGCGGTCAACGGCTCGGGTGCCGAGACCAAAAACCAGCCGCAACACTCCGGCCTGCGGTTCGATATCCTTGTGCCAGGCAAACGGGTTGAAGGAGAGGCCGACGCCGGCGGCTTGCGGATAGTAATAACGGCCGTTGGGCGCGCCGCTCACGCGCATGATGAGCAGCGCCATGCGCTCCTCGCTTTCCAGCAGCCCGCGGCGTTTCCGATAGAGCAGAGCCTCTTCATCGAGCACGCTCGCATAAACGCGGCGCACGGCCTCGATCAAACCTTGCTTGCGCTTCTCCCGCGAGCCACGGTTGGCCACGAAAACGCTCTCGTACTTGCCGGAAAACGCATTGCCGCGGGCGTCCTCGAGGATGGAACTGGAGCGCACGATGTAGGGGGATTCGCCAAAATAATCCAGCATGCCCTGAAACTGCTCAAGAATCCCCGCCGGGAAATGCCCTTCCAAAATGCGTTTGCGGCCTTCGTTCAGATCCTGGAGGAAGGACTCCGGTTTCTTCTGCTGCTCACGAAGCCACCAAACATTATTCTGCACCAGAAAGGTGATGAATACCTCGGCCCCCACAAAGAAGGAATCGTGCGCCTCCAGCCGGGCGGACACGTCGGGATCGCGCTCGCGAAGAATCGCGCGGGCAACGAGCATGCCGAGGGTTTTCCCGCCAACCGAGCCGATCCCGATCATGCGGTCGCGGAGGGCCAGAAAGTCCTCGAGCTTCAGGAAACGCTCCACCAACCCGGCGATACCAGAGCGATGCACCCGCAGCGCCCAGCGGACCCGGCGCAGCGTCTCCTCCAGCCGCTCCGGCGGGCATCGGCCCTCGCGACATTCCTTGGCCACCGTTTCAGCCTCGCGGAAGAGCCGCCGCCAGTAGCCCCCCCGCCGGTCGCTTTGCAGCCGCGGCCACTGGGTGTGCGAGAGGATAGGGGCCAGCACGGAACTCTCCTTCACCGGACGGAACAGATCGGCGCTCCGCACATGCAGCGTGTTCATTACCTCCCGCGACCGGTGCTGGACTTTGACCGGCCGGACGTAGAGCCGCCCTTCGAGCCGAAACACATCGAGCATGAACTGCGTCGTGCCGCGGATCGGCTCGAGCGCGTAGGCCGAGTGCCGGTCCCGGTAGATGCCGAAGTAAGTCACCGTCTCCAGGTCTAACAATCGAGGACATGTGAGCTGGAAGAAGTTACCCAGGCTCTGGTCCGAACCCCAAGTCTCGGCGAGATGCGATAGGCAGTCGAACACATAGAGGGTGCCCGGGCCGGCTGTTTCGATCACGGCATGCACGTTGCGCACAAATGCCTCGAAACCGCGCGTGGGATCCAGGTCGTGCTGCTCAGCGCCTGACCCAGGCGTCAGCAGCACCGGGTGATCGGCAAAACGGAAGTAAACCAGGCGGCGGCCCACTGCCTGAGCCGCCGCGGCGTAGGGCGCCACGAACTCCTGGTAATCGGCGATCTCATCCACCTCCCAAACAATGTTGTCGCCCGGCTCGATGCCGCTTAGAACCGCATCGAGTCCTGGCAGACCTGTCGTCGCTGGAGGCTGGTGCCGCGTGCTCATCTCCTGGCCCAGGAATATCCGCCGGCTTGCTTCATACCAATCCCTGGTCGATCATCGAATGCGCCACTTTTAGGAAACCGGCGATGTTCGCCCCCATCACGTAGTTCCCGGGCGCACCGTAATCCTCGGCCGTCGCGCGACAGTTGGAATGGATATCGACCATAATGCGATGCAGCCGTTGATCCACTTCCTCACGGTTCCAGCCCAAGCGCATCGAGTTTTGGGACATCTCAAGACCGGACGTGGCCACGCCGCCAGCGTTGGCGGCTTTGCCAGGGCCGTAGAGAATGCCGGCCTGCAGATAGGTATCAACAGCCTCGGGCGCGGACGGCATATTCGCGCCCTCGGAGACCAGCTTGCAGCCATTGTTGAGGAGCGTTATCGCGTCCTGGCGGGTAATCTCGTTCTGCGTGGCGCTCGGAAAGGCGCAGTCGCACGGCACCGACCAGGGCCGCTCGCCCGGGATGTAGGCGGCGTGGAACTCCTTCGCATACTCCTTGATGCGCCCCCGGCGCACGTTCTTGAGATCGAGCACCCACGCCAGCTTCTCGGGGGTGAACCCAGCCGCATCGTGTATGGTGCCGTCCGAGTCAGACAGGGTCACGGGCTTGGCGCCACATTGCAGAAGCTTCTCGATGGTGTATTGCGCAACGTTGCCGGAGCCGGAAACGGTGCAGACCTTGCCCGCGAGCGATTCGCTGCGGGTCTTGAGCATCTCTTCCGCAAAATAAACCGCGCCGTAGCCGGTGGCCTCCGGCCTGACAAGCGAACCGCCCCAGTTGATCCCTTTGCCCGTCAGCACCCCGGAGAACTCGCCCTTGAGCCGCTTATACTGACCAAACAGATAACCAATCTCACGGCCGCCCACGCCAATGTCGCCGGCAGGAACGTCCGAATCGGGACCAATGTGCCGGAAAAGCTCTGTCATGAAGCTCTGGCAGAAGCGCATTACCTCTCCCGTTGACTTGCCTTTCGGATCAAAGTCGGAACCGCCTTTGCCCCCGCCCATCGGCAGCGTGGTGAGCGCGTTCTTGAAAATCTGCTCGAAGCCGAGAAACTTGAGGATGCTCAGGTTGACACTCGGGTGAAAGCGCAGCCCGCCCTTGAACGGTCCAATGGCGCTGTTGAATTGCACGCGGAATCCCCGGTTGACCTGCATTCGACCGGCATCGTCCTGCCAGGGGACACGGAACAAAATCTGTCGCTCCGGCTCCACGATCCGCTCAAGGATGTGTTCCTCCCGGTACTTATCATGGCGCTTGATGACCGGCCCAAGAGACTCGAGCACTTCACGCGCAGCTTGAAGGAACTCCGGCTCGCCCGCATTGCGGCGCGCCACGATATCGAGAACTTCTGCAATGTAACTATTCATTTTAGGTTTTGTTTATTTTATTATTGAGAACTTACGGAGATTGTGTTTCGGCTGGAGCGCCAGATAGCACGAAATCGCTTTTTGATGCGTCAGCCAATATTCATGCGCTGTGCGGGGAAGAGAGAATCGGTTTCTGGTCTCGCTCACTATTCACAATTTTTCG
>JBAXTC010000084.1:0-16513 GCA_037130375.1 Verrucomicrobiota bacterium
TAACGGAGGTACTACGGAGGTGTAACGGAGGTACTACGGAGGTGTAACGGAGGTGTAACGGAGGTACTACGGAGGTGCAACGGAGGTACTACGGAGGTATTATGGATATTATGGGGGGTGCGGGTGGGCGATTCTGGGGGGGTGGCGCAGTGCAGGGCGGTTATGGAGACGTGAGATACCTGCGAAAAGGCGAGAGCAGAGGCGGGTTTCGGTCGGCGGCGGAGAATGATGGCCAGGCGGGAGGCGTGACCTGCGGCGCGGGGATGATGCGCATTCGCGAGTGGTGGGCGGGGACGCCTCGCCGAGGGGTTCCGGCTACTCACCTTGCCAGGGACTTGCGAATGCGCCTTTGAAGGATTCATTTGCTTAGTTTTGCTCAGTTTTGGCTCGCCCTCGCTGGGAGTGGGTGCCATTTTGCCCATCAGGCCACCCTGAAGGGTGAAGTCCGGACCGGGCTGCTCGAAGTTTGGTATTTGCCCGTCGGAGTGCCGTTTAAATGGAAAAGAACATGTTTATGGAAGAAAAGAAGCGATTGATTGAAAAAGATCCGACACTCGAGAAGGACGATTTGATTGTGATCGGCGGCGGAGGGGGATTCATCGGCGGGGCGCTGGCCCGTTATTTCCACAACAAAGGCTTTACGCGCATTCGCGCGGCGGACAAGAAGCCGCTGCCGGAGTGGTATCAGCGGGTGCCGGGCGTCGAGTGCCTGAACCTGGATTTGAGCTGCGAAGACAACTGCAAACGTCTCTGCGCAGGGGCGGTGGAGGTTTATAACCTGGCAGCGGACATGGGCGGGATGGGTTTCATCGAGCGTTTTCGCGTGGAGTGCCTGCGGAGCGTGCTGATCAACACACAGATGATCGAGGCGGCCTACCGCGCGGGGGCGCGCCGATATTTCTTTTCGTCATCGGCCTGCGCCTACAACACGGTGCTTCAGCAGGATCCGAAAGTGCGCGCGTTGAAGGAGTCCGACGCTTATCCGGCCATGGCCGAACGCGGCTACGGCTGGGAGAAGTTGATCTCAGAGATGTTCTGCGAGGAGTATTGGGCGGAACGCGGGATGAAGACAGCCATCGCGCGGTTCCACAACGTCTATGGCCCGTGGGGGACGTGGGACGGCGGCCGCGAGAAAGCGCCGGCGGCCATCTGCCGCAAAGTCATCGCCGCCATTGATGCCGGCAAACATACCATCAGCATTTGGGGTGACGGGCACCAAACGCGCAGTTTCATGTATATCGACGACTGCGTGAATGGGATCGACATGATCATGCACAGCGACGCGCTGATCGCGACCGCGATCAATCTCGGCACGAGCGAGTTGGTGACGATCAACGATCTGGTGTCGAAGGTTGAAAAGATCGCCGGGGTAAAGCTCGAACGCGAATATGATCTGACCGCGCCGCGGGGCGTGGCGGGTCGCAACAGCGACAACACCTTCATCAAGAAGATGCTCAAGTGGGAGCCGGACACTCCGCTCGATACGGGCCTGCGCGCGACCTACAAGTGGATCAAGACGCAGTATAACGCCAAGAAAGCAGGCAAGCGGGTGGTGGATTAAACCGGCAATTCCTCGTGTGCCCGATAATGCCTGGCGTCATCACCCGCGCCGCCGCTGACATGGCGACGCGAGAAACCGCAGAATTCCTGGCGGGCGTGATCGAAGGTTTCTACGGAGAGCCTTGGTCGCCGGCTGAGCGGTTTGAATTGTTCGATTGGATGGCCGGTTGGGGACTCAACAGTTATCTCTATGCGCCCAAGGACGACTTGAAGCATCGGACAGTCTGGCGTGAGCTTTACTCGGCCCCGGAAGCAGCGGCGCTGGGCGAAGTGATTGGCGCCTGCAAGCAGCGGAGCCTTCGGTTCATCTACGCACTGGGCCCCGGATTGGACATCCGCTACAGCAACGGCGCGGAGTTGGTCCATCTCAAAAAGCGGTTCGAGCAGTTGCTGGGGTTGGGGTGCCAGCACTTCGGCTTGCTTTTTGATGACATTCCCGACCAGATGGCTGCCGAGGATTTGAAGGCGTATGGCTCGTTTGCCTCAGCCCAGAGCCAGGTGGCAAATGCTTTGTTTCGCTGGACGCGGGAGCGCAGTCCGGCGGCCCGCTTTCTTTTCTGTCCGACGCCCTATTGCGGGCGAATGGCGGAGCGCAAGCTGGGCGGCGATGGTTATTTGGCCACTATCGGCCGTGAGCTGCTGCCGGAGATTGACGTGTGCTGGACCGGACCCGAGATCATCTCGAGCGAGATCACGGTCGCCCACGTTCGGGAGTTGCGGAACGTTTTGCGGCGGAAGCCGCTGATCTGGGACAATCTCCACGCCAACGATTATGACGGACGCCGTTTTTACTGCGGACCCTATGCGGGGCGTCCGCCGGAATTGCGGAGCGAAGTAAGCGGCTTGCTGAGCAATCCGAACAACGAGTTTCCCTTGAATTACGTGCCGCTGCGCACGCTGGCGCAGTTTGTGCGCTGCGCGGGCGGATGGGACGCGCGCCAGGCTTACCTCTCGGCCATGCGGGAATGGCTGCCGCGCTTCGCGACCATCAGCCAGCCGGTGACACTCGAGGATCTGATCCTCCTCGGCGACTGCTATTATCTGCCGCACGAGGAAGGACCGGAGGCCGAGGCGCTGATCGAGCGCCTGCGAAGGTTCCTGGCGCTGAATCCTGCCGAATGGGGGGAAGACATCACAGCCTTCCGGCGCGAGGCCGCCCGCTTGCGGGAGTTTTTCCTGCGCCTGACCGAGCTTCGCCAACGCCCGTTGTTCTATGCGCTCAGCCGCCGCATTTGGGAACTCCGTGAGGAGTTGGACTTGCTTGAGCGCTACATTGAGTTCAAATCCGCGAAAGGGCAACCCGGCGCGGCATTCACTTCCGACTTCCATCTGCCCGGCACCTGCCGCGGCGGCATGGTTCCCCGGTTGCAGCGGTTGCTTATCCAGGCATCCGACGGAACCTTCGCGACCGCCCGCCAGAGTTAGGAAATGAAAGCCACCGACAGAAACGAACCTCGAATACGATTCCGACCATGAATGATTGCATTATTCGGCCCGCCCGGGCTGGCGACGAAACGGGCGCTTACCATGTTTGTCTGAAAACCGGCGATTTCGGCAACGACGGCGAGCCGTTTTACCGCGAAGACCCCGACGCTTTGGGCCGGATATTTGTCGGTCCCTATCTCGCCTACGAACCCGAACTGAGTCTCATTCTGGAGGACGGCCAGGGCGTCTGCGGGTACGCGTTTGGATCGTTCGATTCGCGTCAGTTTTTCGCGCGCTACGAAAAGGAGTGGCGGCCGGATTTGTGCAAACGATATCCCGCGCCGCAGGGCGACTCGAGCCAATGGACCCGCGTGCAAACCGTTTACCACTGGTATCACAATCCCGATTACTTCATGCCGGAGCCTTACCAGGCTTATCCGTCTCACCTGCACATTGATTTGGTGGCGCGCGCCCAGGGACACGGCTACGGCCGGCGCATGATGGAGCAAGTGATGGACAAACTCCGCCAGCGCGGTTCGCCGGGGGCGCATCTGGGAGTGAGCATGATGAACACGAAGGCATTTGGGTTCTATCAGCGGCTGGGTTTCCAGGAGTTGGCGCGGGTGGGCGAGGGGAAGGATGGCTGCATTTACATGGGCAAGAGTCTGCTGGCTTGAGGCCCCATACCGATTGAATCTCATCCGCACTCGAACAAAACCGAATCACGCCATGCCACAAGAACTCGCCCTTCTCGGGGGAACACCCGTCCGCACTCAACCATTCACCACGTGGCCGATTTTTGGCAAGACCGAGGAGCAACGGCTGCTCCGCACGCTGCGCAGCGGCAAGTGGGGGCGGCTGCAAGGATCGGAGGTTGCCGAATTCGAGAATCGCTTTGCGGCGATGCACGGCTGCAAGCACGGCATTGCGGTGGTCAACGGCACCGTCTCGCTGCGCATCGCGCTGCTGGCCGCCGGCATCCGCGCCGAGGACGAGGTCATTATTCCGCCCTACACCTTCTTCTCGACGGCGTCCGCGGTGATCGAGGCGAACGCCGTTCCAGTTTTCGCGGACATTGATCTGGACACGTTCAACATGGCTCCGAAAGCCGTTGAAGCCGCCATCACGGCGCGCACGCGGGCGATCATACCGGTTCATTTTGCCGGTCAACCGGCCGACATGAAGGCCATCATGGCCATTGCTCGAAAGCGCAAGCTCATCGTCATCGAAGATGCCGCGCACGCCCATGCGGCGAGTTACCGGAACAAGCCGGCGGGATCACTCGGTCAGATGGCATCCTTCTCGTTCCAGTCGAGCAAGAACCTGACATCCGGTGAAGGCGGCATCCTCATCACGAACGACGACGAGTTGGCCGGGTCGTGCCGCTCGATCCATAACTGCGGCCGCATTCCGACCGGCGTGTGGTACGAACACCACGTCATTTCCGGCAACTACCGCCTGGGCGAGTTCCAGGGCGCCATGCTCAACGCCCAGCTTGATCGTTTGGAGGCGCAAACCCAGACGCGCGACTGCAACGGCCAATACCTTGCTTCGCGGATCGTCCGGCTGCCGGGCCTTCATCCGCAGAAGCGACCGTCCGATTGCACGCGGCACAGTTACCACCTGTTTATGCTACGGTTGGACACCAAGACGTTTGGCGCGCCCCGCGTCGCCGTGCTCAAGGCATTGCAAGCGGAGGGCATCCCTTGCTCGGGCGGCTACGGTTTTTCGCTGCACCATCAGCCGCTGTTCCGCAACAAAGCTTTCGGCCCGTATCTGCCGAAGGCTTCCGCCAGGCTGGATTATCGCAAGGTCAACTGCCCGAACAGTGATCTGATTTGCCGCGAGCAATGCTTATGGCTGGAACAAAGCATGTTCCTCGGCAGCCCGGCGGACATGGACGATGTCGCGAGGGCGTTCGAGAAGGTTTTCGAGAACCGCGACGCGCTGAATCAGTGGTCAAAGCAAGCGTGAGAAAGGCGCCGTGCATAAAGCAACTGAATTACTGAACAAGCGCATCGTGCCGGCGCTGACAGCGCTGAGCGAGAACACCTATTTATCGGCGATCCGCGCCGGGATGGTCTCGGTGGTGCCGATGACGATCATTGGCGGGCTTTTCATCATCGTGACGTTCCTGCCCGTGACCGGCTGGGACAAGATCATCGCGCCTTATGCTCAGCTTCTACAAGTTCCGGTCACCGCCACGTTCGGTCTGCTTTCGGTCTTCGTCTGCTTTTCCATCGGCTATGACCTGGGGAAGCAACTGAAGCAGGAGGCGATCGTGAGCGGGACGATGGCCACCCTGATTTTCTTGATGATCCAGCTCAAGCTGGGAGCAAAACCCGATGACATCGCGTTTTCCATGGACAGCCTTGGATCGAAAGGGCTGTTCACCGCGGTCATCATCGCGCTGATTTGTGTCCGCATACAGAAGTGGTTCACCGACAAGAACATGGTCATCAGGCTGCCGGAGAACGTGCCGGCAGTGGTTTACGAGTCGTTTCTGTCGCTCACCCCGCTGTTTTTTCTGGTGGTGCTATTTTGGGTGATTCGCTTCGTGCTGGGGGTGGACATTGACCACATCGTGCAGACTGCTTTCAAGCCGGTGGTGTTCGCGTTAAACACCCTGCCTGGAATCCTGGTCTATGCTTTCCTGGTCACGCTGTTGTGGTCCGTCGGCATCAATGGCGACAACGCCATGGATGCGATCGTCGCGCCGATCTTCCTCCAATTCCTGGCGGCGAACGTGGAAGCGATGACCGCCGGCCAGCCTCTGCCCTATGTGACCGCCTACGGTTTCTTCACTGCCTTCGTCAATGTCGGCGGCACGGGCGCAACCATTGCGCTTGCGCTCGTGATGCTGAACTCGAAGGAGCCGGGCTATCGAAAAGTCAGCCGCCTGTCCCTGCCAACTCAGATTTTCCAGATCAACGAACCGATATTCTTCGGCTTTCCCATCGTGCTGAACCCTATCCTCATGGTTCCGTTCATCCTCAACGCATTGATCCTGACCGCCAGCAGCTACCTGCTCATGCAATGGGGTTTGATCCACAAACCATTCGTCAATGTGCCATGGACGACTCCGCCGATCATCGGACACTACCTGGTTTCGGGCGGGGACTGGCGAGCCGCCGTCTGGGGCGCCATCTCGATCGTAATCGCGATGGTGATTTATTATCCGTTCGCCAAGGCCGCCGAGCGGCAGCGCTTGAACAAAGAAGCTTCGCCGGGTGGGGCATAGCCCCTGGGATTTATGGCTAAATATAGAATTGCGTGGCTGCCGGGAGACGGCATTGGTGTTGATGTCCTCGATGCGGCGAAGATCGTTCTCGATAAGAGCGGGTTGGATGCCGAGTATATTCCCGGCGCTATCGGCTGGGAGTTCTGGTGCCAGGAAGGCGACGCGTTCCCGGCGCGGACGATTGAGATATTAAAGAACGTCGATGCGGCGCTATTCGGCGCGATCACCTCCAAACCCATGAAAAGCGCCACGGCTGAGCTGGCGTCTGCGCTTCAAAATAAAGGGCTAACCTATCGTTCTCCCATCGTGCGAATGCGGCAACTGTTCGACCTCTTTATCTGTCTGCGCCCGTGCAAAGCTTATCCCGGCAACGCGCTCAATTTCAGAGAAGGGATCGACCTGGTGGTTTACCGCGAAAACACCGAAGACCTCTATGCCGGAGTCGAGTTTTCGCCCGTGCCGCAGGAGTTGGCCGACACCCTGTCGAAGCTGTCGAAGCCCTTCGCGCCTTTCGCCACAGTCCCGCTTGACCAATACGCCATCTCCTGCAAGATCAACACCCGAACCGGTTCCGAGCGGATTGTCCGCGCCGCATTCGATTTCGCCCGCAAATTCAAACGCAAGAAAGTCACCGTGGTTCATAAGGCCAACGTGGTGCGGGCCACCGACGGGCTGTTTCTCGAAGCCGCCAAGTCCGTGGCCAGGGAGTTTCCGGAAATCAAACTGGACGACGCCAACATTGACGCGATGACGATGTGGTTGTTGAAGAACCCGTTCAACTATGACGTGCTGGTCGCGCCTAATCTCTACGGTGACATCATTTCCGATTTATGCGCGCAAATGGTTGGCGGTCTGGGTTTTGGCTGCTCGGGCAATATTGGAGCGAAGCTCGCTGTGTTCGAGCCGACGCACGGTTCGGCGCCCAAATACGCGGGGCAGTTCAAGGTGAACCCCATCGCCACCATCCTGGCTGCGAAGATGATGCTTGATTGGCTGGGTGAAACCGCCAAAGGCGCGGCGCTCGAAGCCGCCGTGGCTGCCGTCATTAAGGAAGGCAAAGTCCGCACTTATGACATGGGCGGCAGCGCCACAACGCTCGATATGGCGAACGCCATCGCAGCCAGACTATGACCGCGGTTTGTTCAGTCGAGCAGGTCTCCGCCGCCTCGGCGAGGAAGGATGCGCCGAAAGTCATCTTGCACGAAGTCGGCCTGCGAGATGGTCTGCAGATGGAGAAACAGGTTGTGCCGCTGGAGCAGAAGATGCGCTGGGCGGAAATGCTGCTGAGCGCCGGCGTCGATATCCTTCAGCTCGGTTCTTTCGTGCATCCGGGCAAGGTGCCGCAAATGGCGGACACCGACGCCCTTTTCAAGTATTTCTCGGCGCCCGGACGAAAACCTGCCGGCACGGTCCTCTCGGGCCTGGTCTTGAACGAGAAAGGCCTGGATCGCGGCATGGCTTGCGGCGTCGAGCTGTTTTGCATGGGGGTCTCGGCCAGCGAGACTCACAGCCAGAAGAACACCGGCATGTCAATCGCCGACGCGACCACTCGCATCCTGGCGATGGCCAGGCAGGCGGCGGGCGCAGGGAAACAGGTGCAATTGTCCGTCCAGTCGGCATTCGGATGTGGTTATGAAGGAACCGTGCCGCCGGAGCGCGTGCTGAGGATCGTGGAGCGGTATTTGGAGTCGGGGTTTCGCAGCATCAGCCTTGCCGACACCGCCGGTCACGCTACCCCGCCCCAGGTCAAGCGGATGTTTGCCGACGTTTTCAAACTGGCGTCCGACGCCGACTGCACCTGCCATTTTCACAATACCTACGGCCTGGGCATGGCCAATTGCTGCGCGGCTATGGAAGCGGGCGTGAGCTGTTTTGAGTCCTCGGTGGCCGGGTTGGGCGGCTGCCCCTTCACCAGGCAGGCTGGCGGCAATGTCTGCACGGAAGATTTGGTCCATTACCTGCATCGCCTCGGTTGTCGCAACGAGGTTCAAATCACCAAACTGGTCGAAGTCGCGCGCGATTTGAGCCGTTTTTTCGGACGGGAACTGCCGGGCATGGTCTATAGAATCGGAATGGTGGCGGCCGGCCCGGCAACCTGCGTATCATGAGCAAGCCCGACGACACATCGCCGAAACCAACCAAAGTGCTGCAAGGCATTCGGGTGCTGGACATGACGAACGTTCTGGCCGGGCCTTTTGCCACGCTGCATCTGGCGCTGCTCGGGGCAGAAGTCATCAAGATCGAAAACCCGACGGATGGCGACCTCGCGCGCAAGCTTGGCAACGTGCCGAAGCTGAACCAGCAACTGATGGGCACCAGCTTCCTGGCGCAGAACTCCAACAAGAAATCACTCACACTGAACTTGAAAGATCCCGAAGGCCGCGAGATTTTCAAGAAGTTGGTCAAGACGGCCGATGTGTTGGTGGAGAATTTTCGACCCGATGTGATGACGCGGCTTGGTCTGTCTTATCAGGTGCTCAGCGAAATCAACCCACGCCTGGTCTATTGCGCCATTTCCGGATTCGGCCAGACCGGGCCGGATGCCTTCAAACCGGCCTACGACCAGATTATCCAGGGGTTAAGCGGCGTCATGGCCATCAACGGGGACGAGCAGCTTAATCCGCTGCGCTGCGGGTTTCCGGTATGTGATACGGTGGGTGGACTTAACGCCGCGTTTGCCGTGCTCGGTGGGCTATTCCACCGCGAGCGCACCGGCGAGGGGCAGTTCATCGATGTGGCGATGCTGGATTCCATCATGCCACTGCTCGGCTGGGTGGCCGCCAATCTCCTTATCGGCAAGCAGCAGCCAGCGCTGATGGGCAATGACAATTTCACTGCCGCCCCCTCCGGCACGTTCGCCACCAAGGACGGTTACATCAACATCTCCGCCAACAAGCAGGAGCAATGGGAAACAGTGGCTGATTTGCTCGGCGTACCCGAACTGAAGACGGATTCGCGGTTCCAGGAGCGCGACAACCGGAAGAAGAACCGCAAGGCCCTCACCCCACTGCTCGAAATCAAGCTGAAGGAAAAAGGAACCGCTTATTGGGTCGAACTGCTGAACAGGAACGATGTTCCTTCGGGTGCGATTCTCGGTCTGGAAGCTGCTCTCAACCAGGAGCAGGTGAACCATCGCGCCACGCTGCAAACGGTCGCCGTGGAGGGCGTCGGCGAACTGCGGCTGTTCGGTCTGACGGCTAAATTCGAGAAGACGCCCGGTGGCATTGATGCGCCGCCGCCGCGTCTTTCGGCTCATACGGGCGAAATCCTTGGCGATCTTGGCTACTCACAGGATGAAATCAAACGTCTGAAAGAGGCGCGAGTGATCTAGACCGACCGGCCCCGCCTCGTATGACCCATGTAACTCATTTGGCCCATTTAACAAACCTATGACTGTTGTTGAAAAGATTCTGGCCCGGGCTTCCGGCCTTTCGTCGGTGAAAGCCGGGGATGTTGTCGAGCCGAAGGTGGATTTGGTGATGTCGCATGAAAACGCGGCACTGGTGATCAATCAGTTCCTGGAGATATACCAGGGCACCGCCTTCCAGCCCAAGATACGGGATCCCACTCGGGTCGCCATCATCTTTGACCACCGCGTCCCGGCCGAATCGCCGAAAACCGCGTCCAACCAGAAAAAGGTCCGCGATTTCGTCGCCGCCCAGGGCATCGGAAAATTCCATGACATCCGTGGGGACGTCGGCGGCATCTGCCACCAGATTCTGCCGGAGAACGGTTACGTGCGCCCCGGTTTCGTGGTTGTAGGAACGGACTCGCACACGACGAGCCACGGAGCATTGGGGGCCTTCGCATTCGGTATTGGCGCCACCGAGATGGCCAGCGTTTGGGCGCTGGGCAGCGTCCTGAACGTCGAAGTGCCGGCCACCATCAAAGTGGTTGTGACCGGCCGTTTCAAGAAGTTCGTCGGGCCGAAAGATCTGATTCTGCACCTGATCGGCAAGATCAGCGCCCAGGGCGCGAACTTCAAAGTGATCGAGTTCCACGGCGAGACGGTCCGCAAAATGTCCACCTCCGGCCGGTTGGTGCTGTGCAACATGTCCGTCGAAGCCGGGGCGACCGCTGGCATCGTTCCCGCCGACGAAGAAACCGCTCGTTACCTTCGCGAAGAGGCGGGAATTACCGACCCGCTCGAAATGGTGGCTTCGGACCCTGACGCGGCCTATGAGAGGGTGATTGAAGTCAATGTTTCAAAACTGCAACCACAAATCGCGTGCCCCCATCGAGTCGATAACGTAAAGCCCATTGACCAGGTCGCCGGCAAGCGAATCAACCAGATCGTCATCGGCTCATGCACAAATGGCCGGCTGGATGACCTGGCCATCGCCGCCAGGATTCTGAAGGGCCAGAAAGTAGCATCGCACGCGCGGATGTTGATCTTTCCGGCCTCCGCCAAGATTTATCGGCAGGCTTTGGCCAAAGGCTATGTGGGAGTATTCATGCAGGCAGGGGCTGTCGTGATGAATTCAGGCTGCGGTCCCTGCCTCGGCATCCACGAAGGGGCGCTTGGGGACGGCGAAGTCGCGCTCTCCACCACGAACCGGAATTTCAAAGGCCGCATGGGCAATCCCAACTCCGAAGTCTATCTCTGTTCCCCGGCCGTGGCCGCCGCCTCCGCCATCACCGGCATAATTACCAATCCCAGAAAACAATAGAGCGCCCCCCCACGATCACGCATCACGCATCACGCATCACGCATCACGCATCACGCATCAACCCCCAACCCCATGCCTTCCATCGTTTTCAAAGTCGCCGATGATGTTTCGACCGACGTGATTTATCCTGGCCGTTACATGGCCACGGTGCTTCCGACTGAAACGCCGCAATTCGCGTTTGCGGATGACGCCGCCTTCAACGCCAAACTCAAGTCGAAGCAGATTCCGGCCGGCAGCATCCTGCTAGGCGGGAAGAACTTCGGCTGCGGCTCCTCGCGTGAGCAGGCCGTTTCCTGTCTAAAGGGACATGAGCTGGTGATCGTCGCCAATGATTTCGCGCGAATCTTCCTTCAGAATGGCATCAACCTCGGCCTCTGCATGATCGTGTGTCCGGGCATCGAGGCTTCGGAAGGCGACGAACTGGAACTGACCGCGACGGAAGTGATTAACAAGAACAGCGGCAAGCGGTTTCCCGTTCAGCCGATGCCGAAGTCGCGCCAGGCCATCATTGACGCCGGCGGCCTGATCCAGTACACGCGCAAACGCCTCCAGGAAGCCAGCGCCGATTAGTGTAAGGGATGTGACCATCGCAAAGGCATGCGACCGGGCACTTGGAAGCTATGTTAGGACTGGCGAAATGAATATCCACTGGTTGATTGCCCTGCTGTTGATGGGTGGTGCGGAATGGAGCCTGGGCGGGTCCAAATTCCCTGAACCGGGCCGGCTTCCCGTCCTGAAGGAGCTGCCCGACTCGTTCCTGATGAACAGCGGCCATAGGGTCTCCACGCCGGAGGAATGGAAACAGCGGCGGGTTGAAATCAGGGACATGCTGCTCCATTACGAGTATGGCCATCCCCCTCCTGCGCCCACGTCGGTCGCCGTCGAGAATGAAACCGTGCGGGACGCATTCGGCGGCAAGGCGAAAGTGCATGAATTCGTGCTGCGGATGAACAGCAAGGGCGGGTTCGCGATGCATGCCGGCGTGATCATCCCCACGACGGCCGGCCCCAGGTTCCCGGTGATTGTTGCCATCGACCCCGTGTTTCAACCCCATGTCGAAACCACGGCGCGGCAGCTTGTCGAACGGGGCTATGCCTTTGCCGGATTTGTGTATCACGACGTGGACAACGACAAAGGCGACCGCAGTGTGGGGATATATCCGCATTACCCGGACTGCGATGGGGGCAGTCTTGTGATGTGGGCTTGGGGCGCGATGCGCGTGGCCGACTACCTCGTCACGCGCGCCGACATTGACGTTTCAAGAATGGCCGTGACCGGCCATTCCCGCTGCGGCAAGGCGGCCCTGCTGGCTGGCGCGCTTGATGAGCGATTCGGGCTTGTGGCGCCCCATGCTTCCGGCGCGGGCGGCGCAGGCTCATTCCGCATCCAGCCCAAAGGCGTGGAGACGCTCGAATTCATCACCAAGCCCTCCCGCTTTCATTACTGGTTCTCGCCGCGCCTGCGCGAATTCGTGGACAAGGAAGACCGGCTCCCATTCGACCAGCATTTCCTCAAGGCGCTGGTTGCCCCGCGCGGTCTGCTAAGTGTAATCGGGCTGGGTGATGTCTGGGCCAACCCGGAAGGCACGCAGCAGACGCATCTGGCAGCTCTGCCCGTGTTCGAATTCCTGAACGCGAAGGACAAGGCGGCGCTGTGGTTCCGCCAAGGCGGACATGACGAGGAACCGCGAGACTGGACAGCGTTGTGCGACTATGCGGACTTTGTCTTCTTCGGAAAACCGCGCGGCGATGCTTTCAACCGCCTGCCGTTTCCCGATGCGCCAAAGTCCTTCTCCTGGAAAGCCCCGTCACCGGACCATTAAGCGTGTGCATGGCGAATTACCAACAAAGCGACGATTGGCAGTTCAAACAACCTGTGGCAATAGCTTTGCCAACGGTGATTCTCAAGTTTCGCTGGCTGAGGGGGGTGGGCTGCTTAGCAAGACGCAAAATGAGACTAACAATGGCAGTTTGTCTTCAGCCAATTATTCCTTTGCGGCGACGGGCTTCAGGCGGATGGCTTTCAAGTTTATTGCGTGCCAACCGTCTTTGACCGGCCGGACGGCGAGAGTCGCTTTCCCTGTGGACGGGATTTCGACGGTGCCGAGTTTGGCCAGTCTGAATTTGCCGTAGTCGCTGGTGGCGGCGGCGGTGCCGATGATTCTGCTCTCACCTGTCGCGACTTCAATCGAGACCTTTTCGAGGGCGGCAACTTCGGCGGTGACGTCAAACTTGCCGGGCCGCGTGACCTTGAATTCCCAATCCACCCAATCCGCCGGGTTGGTCCAGAAGCCGATGCTTTCACGCTGGTCACCCGCTTCGTATTTGATTTCGTTTCCGTGCAGGCGCGCCTCGACGGCAGGCAGGATGAGCGAGCCATCGTAGTCCTGAGTGAGGCTCGCCGACTCGATGTCGAGGGGGCCTTTAACCTTCAAAACAATGGTGGAGGAGATTGGGTCAGGAGCAGTGGCAGGGACCGAGAGCGTCATGCCTTCCACAGTGCTCTGAATGGCGAGCGGGGTCTTCTTCGGGTCAACAAGCAGGTAGGCTTGCTGGGCGGCGTTCTTGAGTCCGGGAACCAGAAGTTGGCCGTCCGCAGGCCAGACAAAGACGTGCAGGTACAGCAGCGCGCCATCAGGGGTGAGTTTCTTGGTGCAGCGACCCCAGGAGAGGCGTTTGAAAGGACTGGCCGTGGTATCGTAAATGGCAACGCTGTTCAGTTTCATCCATTGGCCGATGTCTTTCAGGCGTTCGACAGAAGGGGCGGGGATGAGGCCCTCGGAGGTGGGGCCGACGTTGAGCAAGTAGTTGCCGCCTTTGCTCGAGATGTCGATGAGGTTGTGGATCAGGTTTGCGGTGGTCTTCCACTGGTGATCGTAGCTTTTGAAGCCCCAGGTATCGTTCATGGTCATGCAGGTCTCCCAATCGCGGCCTGGGTAGCCGGTGGCGGGGACGAACTGCTCGGGGGTTTCGGTGTCGCCCTGGTAGCCGCCGCCAAGGCGGTTGTTGTGGATGATGCCGGGCTTTAGTTTAAGCAAGGGAATGAGCTTCTCGGCGCGCTCCTTGGTCATGTCCGTCGGTGTATCCCACCAGAGGACGGCGGGGAACTCGCCGTAGCGGGTGAGGATTTCCTTCACCTGCGGGACGGCGACCTTGTCGATATAATCGTCCATGTTGTGTTCCTGGGCCGCATCCCACTTGCCACCGTTGGCGGCGCCGCCGTTGTTCCAGTCCTGCGCCTGCGAATAGTAAAAGCCGAGCTTGAGGCCGTGCTTTCGGCAGGCGGCGGCCAACTCCTTCAACGGGTCGCGACCGAATGGCGAGCTCTTGACGATGTTCCAATCCGAGGCCTGGGAGTCGAACATGGCAAAGCCGTCGTGGTGTTTGGATGTGATGACGATGTATTTCATACCGGCTTCCTTGGCCGTGCGCACCCACTCGTCAGCATTGAATTTCACCGGGTTGAACTCTTTAGCGAAGGCGCGGTATTCGGCGACGGGGATTTTGCCCTGGTGCATGATCCACTCGCCGATGCCTTTAATCTGCTCGCCCTTGTAAGTGCCTGCGGGAACGGAATAGACGCCCCAGTGAATGAACATGCCAAAGCGCGACTCGCGCCACCATTTCATCCGGGCGTCGCGCTGGGCGGGGGTCTCATCGGCATAGGGATCTGGCTTGACGATTTGGGGCGCGCCCTGGATGTCAACGGCGATAACGGAGGCGTATTCGTCCGGGGCGGCGGCGGGCACGCTGATGGAGAGGGTGTTGTTGGCGCTGGTGACGGTCAGGGGACGGCGGCCTTCGAGCAGGAACGCCCGAACGGGACGGTTGGCAAGCCCGGGGATGACGAGCTGACCGTTGGCGGGCCAGTCATAGACGAAAAAGTAGAGGCGGGTCTGGCTGGACCCGGGTTTGCGGATCAAGTCTTCAAAAGGCCACGCGGCGTGTTGCTGATAACCGGTGACGGCGCTCGAGCTCAAGAGCTTCTTCTGGGTGCAACGGCCCCACGGCAGGCTCTCGAATGGGCTCGCCTGGGTGCTGTAGATGGCTTCGCTATTGACCTTCATCCATCTGCCAATTTGTTCGAGCCGCTCGATGCTGGCCTGGGGAAAGACGCCTTCGGAGGTGGGACCAACGTTGAGCAGGTAGTTGCCGCCCTTGCTCGAACAATCGATCAGGTTGCGGATAAGGGTGGTCGAGGATTTCCAGTTCTGGTCGTGCTTGTTGTAGCCCCAGTGATTGTTCATGGTCATGCAGGATTCCCAGTCCACGCCCGAACCGAAGCCGGTGGCGGGGATCGTCTGTTCCGGTGTGCCGTAGTCGCCAATGCGTTCAGTGCCCTTGTCCATGCCTTCCATTCCGGAGCGGGCTTTGCCGACGCGGTTGTTGATGATGATATTGGGCTGGATGCTGCGGACGTAGTTGTAGAGGTCCACGCCGCGCTCGTGGGTCCAGGGCTTCTCCCATTCGCCGTCGAACCAGAGGATGCCCAGCGGACCGTAGCGGGTGAGCAATTCCTTAAGCTGGCTTTTCATGTAGGCGGTGTAGAAGTCCATGTCGGGGGTGCCGGTCGCCGTGTCGTTCCAGGGACGGCGCGTGCCCCAATCCGGGTGGTGCCAATCCATGATGGAATGATAGAAGCAAAGCTTGATGCCCGCAGCGCGGCAGGCATCGGCCAGCTCTTTGAGGGGGTCGCGCTGGAAGGGGGTGGATTTGATGCACCAGTCGGTCTGGTCCGATCGGAACATGCCGAAGCCGTCGTGGTGTTTGGAGGTGATGACGATGTATTTCATCCCGGCGTCTTTGGCGAGGCGGACCCACTCTTTGGCGTTGAACTTTACCGGGTTGAACTGGCCGGCGAACTTTTCGTACTGGGAGACCGGCATTTTGGATTCCTCGAGGTACCATTCGCCGAAATTGGTGTTGGTTTTCCACTCGCCCGCGGGCACGGAATAAACGCCCCAATGAATGAACAATCCGAAGCGGGCGTCGCGGAACCAGGCCATGCGCTGGTCATGTTCAGCGGCGGATTCGGCGGCCTGGGCGATAACGGGCGCCACGATCAGGGACAAAACGAGCAGGAAAGATGCTTTTACAAGGTTCAATCGATTCATAGGCGGTTTTGAGTTTCGGTTAACAAATGCGCGTGGATTCTATGGCGGAAAGAGTCGGGATTGCAAAGATTGATTTGGCTGTTCCCATTGAATCGCGCCAAACCAGCATGGTCCAAAACAGGCCCGATAATGAGCAGCCTTCGCGGCCGTTGCTGGTAATATCATCTCCTTGCTGGACGACGGCCGTGTTCATTCTGTGGAAATGCAGATCGGTTAATGTGGTGGCCGTGCGGGCCGAGTTGGCCAACTTCAAGAAGTTTCGCCGGCTAACCGACCAGTGGGTGGGGCTGGCACTGCAACGTGCCGATTGGGAACTCAAGTCCAGGGCGGATTCTAGAACCTGCAAAATCTGTAGGCGTTGACGGGAGTTGGCGCACTTTTCTTCGATTATCGGAGTGTTAGCGCCGACTGCCGTCGGCGGCTACGAATTCTTGAAACCACCCTGGGTGAAGTCCAGGGCCGATTCATGAACCCAAAATCTGTAGGCGTTGACGGGAGTTGGCG
>JBAXTC010000840.1:0-3274 GCA_037130375.1 Verrucomicrobiota bacterium
TAACGTCATGGGCGGCACAATTGCACAGTCACCGGTCAGCAAAGGGCCCCTTCCGGGCCAACGCAACCTGCACCCCGCGCGGCTCGCCCCGCCGTCGCACCCCAACACCCAACCGCCGACCATGACCCTCGGCATGAAAGTGGGCGACCGTGACACCCCCGGCAGCCGCACCTACTCCGAACGCGGATTCCGTGAGTCGGCCCAGGTCTTGGTCGCCACGGAAGCCGCCGGCGAAGGCATCAACCTGCAATTCTGCTGGTTCATGATCAACTACGACATCCTCGCGGCCTCCGTCAAAGATGGCCGCGACAACCAGATTCACCGCCGCTTGTCCGCCGTCCAGGCCGAACAGGTTCCGGCCATCAACTCTCAACCATCAAACATCATCTTATCCGTGAAGCAGCCCACCGTCCTCCTCGACCTGGCGGTCGAGCTCAAGGAGGATCCGGTTCCCTATCGCATTGGGAAGGACTTATGAAAATGGCAACTCCAGAAAGTCACGACGTGAACCGCCACCTTGACGAGCTTGTTCCAGAGCTGAGGATGCTGTTGGATGAGGCTGCCAAACAGTTACGCGTCGTTATGCAAGACGAAATCGTGATGGAGGGAACCCCTCTCGAAGTGCAGTACGCGATGGAGATTTCGACCGAGGCTATTGGCAAGGCGCTTCGCCAGCTTGTATCTATCTCCCCCAAGGAAACGCAATCTCCTGCACTCCCTGGCGGTCCGACTCACCAGCAAGGGCAATTCCTGGCCTTCATCCGCGAATATCTGATGCGCAACTATGCCGGGTTGGCCCCCACCCATGCCGAATTCCAGCGGTTCTTCAACCTCACCCCTCCCTCGGTGAATTCGATGCTGATTCGGCTCGAGCAGCGGGGATTCATCCGCCGCATCCCCCGCAAGGCGCGCGCCATCGAGCTGATCATCGACCCGGCTTGGATTCCGCCACTCGACCACCCCTTCATGTTCTGACAACCTGTTCACGCCCATGACCACCCCGGCGCTATCGCTGGACGCCGCTGCCTTGGCCAACTTCGTCAACGCGGTGAACGACCCGCCAGGATTGCGCATCTGGGACGATGCCCCCGAACACTCTCTGGTGACGCGGGGCTTGGCGGTGCAACACTCTGGCGAACCTGCCATCGTCAGCCGTGCCGCCTCCGTCCAGATCTTCTCCGACCGCATCGTTGTGGCCAGCCCTGGCTACCCTCCCGCGCCTTTGACCCTCGCCAAACTTCGCAAAGGCAACTACCGCCCCTGCTCTCGCAACCCTCTCATCGCCCAGGCGCTCGCTACCGATCCGGTCACTTCACCCTTTAGCCTCCGTGGCCGCCCATTTCAGCTTTCAGCTTTCAGAATTTCAGCATTTCCCCCTGTGAATTACCCCAAACGCCTCATCGAAGTTGACCTGCCCATCAAGCGCATCTCCGCCCTCTACCCCAGCAGCACGGACGAAAAGCGCTGGGTTGATGGCGTGCTGGCCCGCAAGAAGGGACTCGGATTCTGAGCAAGGATGGACTACGTTTACGATTATGAGCAAAGAGTTTCTATTCTCGCAGATGACTTTGCCACCCGAGTTGGTAGAAGACCTGCGACGAAAGAATCCGTGGTGGGAAGGGCGGGCGCTGCCTGTGTTGCCGCCCCATCGGCGGCATCTGGTGCGGCAGATTCACCGCCGGCTGGAATGGAAGCTCGCCCCCATTGTGGTCGTGCGCGGCCCCCGCCAGATCGGCAAGACCACAGCCCAGCTTCATTTCGTCGAAGACATCCTCGCAGCAGGCGTGGAAGGACGCCGGATTCTGCGTGTTCAATTCGACGACTTGCGCGAGATGGAGGATTTCGATTCACCGATTCTACGCATCGTGGACTGGTTCGAGCGCACGATCCTCGGCAGCACTTTCAACGAAGCGGCGCGTAGTGGAGGTCCTGTGTTCATGTTGCTGGACGAAGTGCAGAACCTGGAGAGGTGGGCACCCCAGTTGAAGTCCTTGGTGGATTCGTCCACGGTGCAAGTGGTGGTGACAGGCAGTTCGGCGCTGCGGATCGCAGCCGGGCGCGACAGTCTTGCGGGTCGAATCACCTCGATGGAGGCGGGAACGCTGTCGCTGACAGAAATCGCGGCACGCCAAGGAGTGGATCTCGGGGAGCCGTATCTGAAGGACAACGGCCTGGAAGCACTCACCCGCGCGTCCTTTTGGACGGGATTACGTGAGCATGGTCAGTCGCGGGAACAGGTTCGGGACGCGGTCTTCGCTGCTTTCTCAGAACGCGGCGGCTACCCTCTGGCTCACCTGCGCGCCACCGCGCCGTGGGAACAAGTGGCTGATCAGTTGAACGAGACGGTCATCAAGCGGGTCATCCAGCATGATCTTCGGCTCGGTGAACGAGGGCGCAAACGCGACCCGGCCCTCCTTGAGGAGCTGTTCCGCCTTTGCTGCCGCTACGCCGGCCAGACCCCCACGATTCAGACGCTGGCCCGGGAAGCCCAGCGTGTTCTCCACGCCAACGTTGGCGTTCAGCGGATCAACGCGTACCTGCGGTTTCTCGGCGATACACTGCTGCTGCGCCTGATTCCTCCCCTGGAGATTCGCCTCAAGCGTAAACGGGGCAGCCCGAAGTTGTGCCTGGTGGATCACGGCCTGCGAGCGAGTTGGCTGCAGGAGCAGATTCCTTTGGATCCAAGAAAGCTGCATGAGGAACCGGAGTTGACAGTGGTCGCCGGGCATTTGGCTGAGAGCGTGACGGGCGCGGTCCTGTCAACGATCACGGGACTGGACATCGCTCATTTCCCAGAAAGGCATGACGAGCCCGAGGTGGACTTTGTGCTGACGATTGGGGTCAAACGAATCCCAGTCGAAGTGAAATACCAAGCGAAGATTGACCCAATGCGCGACACCGAGGGTCTCCGGTCGTTTGTCGAGAAAGCTGTGAACAACGCGCCTTTCGGGCTTCTCATCACGCAGGGCGATTCACCGGGAGTTGTTGATCCGCGCGTGGTCGCCCTGCCGCTTTCCTCGCTCATGCTCCTACGCTGATATGCCCCTCAAACCTTGGTACAAAGTCGTCACACCCCGCGAAGACCTGCGCGAAGGCAAACCGCTCGACGCCGCCGAATTTGCCGTTCACCTGGACGACGTCCGCAACAACCCCGGCCCGCCGGACTACCAGAAGTCCGACCGTTTCTTATGACCGCTCCAAACTCCGTGCCTGCGCCAGCGCCGGCGTGAAGGAATGCTGGCTGGTGCTGGGACCGGAGAAACAGATCGAAGTC
>JBAXTC010000841.1:0-3272 GCA_037130375.1 Verrucomicrobiota bacterium
CTTCGGAGTCGCCCTCGCGGCAGGAAGTCTCGATTTTTGACCTCGTCAATGCGGTTAATGTGGTCCTGAAGCGCTTCAACAAGCCCGGCGACCAGCGGGATATTTTTGAAGACAGATGGACGGTCAGCGAAAAGATCGAGCAATTGTTGCGGGCGCTCAGCGAACGGGCGGGCCTGAGATTCTCCGAATTGTTTGAAGGGGTGACCAGCCGGTCCGAGGTGGTGGTAACTTTTCTGGCGCTGCTCGAACTCATCCGTCTCAAGCAGATTACGGCCGCCCAGAGCGAACCGTTCGGCGAGATCGAGATCTGGCGGATCACGCCGGCAGCCGGGGAGCCACTGGGGCCGAAAGCGGGCATCCAGATGTCAGAGGACAGAAGTGAGCGGTTCGAAGCTGATCAGAATGTCCCGGTGCCAGCCACTACCGAACCGATCCGCGGTGCCGCTCCTGATTCCCCCTCGCCCCCGCCCCTCGACGCTGGAACCCCGGCTGTGGATACCCCACCCTCCGTTTAGCATGGAACTAAAATTCATCCTGGAAGCGATTCTGTTTTCGGCCCAAAAGCCGCTGAGCCTTAAGGAGATTCGTGATGTGTTTGGCACCGCCATCCAGCACGCCGAGGGCGACGAGACGGTTCGCGGTCTCAAGAAGGTGAAAGAAAGCGAATTGGCGGCGGCCCTCGAGCAGTTGACCCGGGACCAGGAAGAAACCAAGCGCAGCTACCGTCTCGCGTGTGTGGCGGGTTCGTGGCAATTCGTGACCGAACCGGAATACGCGCCCTGGCTCAAAGCACTGGTCGGCCACAAGCTGCGCCCGCCGCGCCTTTCTCAGCCGGGGCTGGAAACGCTCGCCATTATCGCCTACCGCCAGCCGATCACGCGCGCTGAGATCGAGCAGGTCAGAGGGGTGAGCGTCGATGGGGTCATGCAAACGCTGGTCGAGCGCGGATTGGTCGAGCAGGCCGGGCGCGCCGATGTGGTCGGCCGCCCCATGACCTTTGGCACAACAGTTCAGTTCCTCGAATACTTCGGCCTGCGCAGTCTGGAAGATTTGCCCGCCGCGGACGATCTGCGCCGGGTCGTGATGCAAAAACCCGAATCGCTCGTCACGGCCGAACCCGGTCTGGCAACCGTCCCTCCGGAGCAACTGGCGATGCCCGGCGATGAACCGAAATCCGCCGGCGAAACACCAAAAACTACCGAGCCAGCCACCGACGGCTCCGCGCCTGCAGCGGGAACCGACACTGGGCCTGGGGGCGACGTTGCCTCGGAGGATGGCCAGTCATGAACATTCCCGAACACCGCAAAGAGATCGACCGGCACGACGCGCAAATCGTAAAGCTCTTAAACGAGCGGACCAAACACGTTTTGGCCATCGGCGAAATCAAGCTTAAGGCCGGCGAGGAGATTTATGCACCGCACCGCGAGCGGGCGGTGCTGCAGCGGATCTGCCGCCAGAACCAGGGGCCGATTACAAATGAATCGCTGCGGGCGATTTATCGCGAGATCATGTCCAGCGCCCTGTCGCTGGAAAAGTCGTTGACGGTGGCGTACCTCGGTCCCGAGGCGACCTTCACGCATCAGGCGGCCATCCGGCGTTTTGGCTCCAGCCTGCGCTACTCTTCGCAAACAACCATCGCCGATGTCTTCACTGAAGTCAGCAAAAACCGGGCCGACTACGGCGTTGTCCCGGTGGAAAACTCGACGGAAGGCGTCGTGACTCACACGCTCGACATGTTCGTCGATAGCGAGTTGAAGATTGTCGCGCAGATCGTGTTGCCGGTGCAGCATTGCCTGCTCAGCAAATGCCGTCGGTCGCAAGTCAAAAAGCTTTACGCCCACCCGCAATCCCTCGGGCAATGTCGCGGTTGGGTCCAAACCAACCTGCCGCGCGTCGAAATCATCGAGACATCATCCAACGCCCGTTCCGCCGAGTTCGCCGCCCGCGAAAAGGAAGCGGCCGCCATTGCCGGCGTGCTGGCTTCGGAAAAGTATGGGGTTCCCATTTTGGAATTCGACATCCAGGATAACGCCGCCAACGCCACACGCTTCCTGGTGCTCGGGCGGCAATGCAGCCCCCCGACAGGCAACGACCGTTCCAGCCTGATGTTCAGCATCGCGGATCGGGTGGGGGCTTTGTATCGCGCGCTTGCGCCGTTCCGCCGATTCCGCATCAACATGACCAAGATCGAGTCGCGTCCGAGCAAGCGCAAGGCCTGGGAATATTTCTTCTTCGTCGATTGCGACGGCCACATGAACGACCAGAAAGTGGCCAAGGCCATCGCGCTCCTGGGCGAGCACTGCAGCTACGTCAAAGTGCTCGGATCGTACCCCAATTCCGAGTGAGGCATGGTGATGAAAGTTAACCGGGATTTACCTCAGCCGACTGCGACTCGGTCAAAGCCGGCCGGCCTGAAGCATCGGTCGGGTGACCCTGGTCGCGGCTTCACGTTGATCGAGTTGCTGGTCGTCATAGCTATTATCGCAATTCTCGCCAGCCTGCTGCTGCCCGCTCTCTCGAGGGCAAAGATGAGCGCGCAGGCGACCGCCTGCGGCAATAATATCAAGCAGTTATCGCTGGCGTGGCAGCTTTACGCCGACGATAACAGCAGTTCTCTGGTTAACAATTCCAGCACGGCGGACACCGGGACTTATCGCCAGAGCTGGGTCAACAATATCCAGGATTGGGGGACCAGCGTCGAGAACACGAACCCCGCCTACGTGCTCAGCGGAAAACTGGCATCCTATGTCAACAATAACCTGGCGGTGTATAAGTGTCCCTCTGATCAATCGCTGGCTCAAAACGGGGCGCGGCTCCGAAGCATCTCGATGAACTCCCTGGTCGGTGACCCGCTCATCAATCCCAACCGCTTCAATCCTGCGTGGGTCCAGTTCCTCAAAATGAACCAGTTCCCCGCCCCATCGAACTTTTACGTGTTCATCGAAGAGCACCCGGATACCATCAACGACGGCTATTTTATGAACCGTTGGGACGTGATCAAGTGGGGCAACGTGCCGGCTTCCTGGCACAATCGCGCCGCCAATATTTCGTGGGCCGACGGTCATATTGAGCGGCATCGCTGGCTGCCAGACACCGTGCGGCCGCCCGTTAAGGGCGGCGTTGGCACCGGTGGATTCGTCCCCTCTCCTCCCGCAGATTATCTGTGGCTCAGAGATCGAACCAGCGTCAAGCTCTGACAACAAAGACCCCGCCCTTGTCAGGGCGGATTCAAGAACCTGCAAAATCGTAGCCGCCGACGGCAGTCGGCGCAC
>JBAXTC010000842.1:0-3249 GCA_037130375.1 Verrucomicrobiota bacterium
GACAAAGTACCGGCGAATATCAAGAACATCAAACTGCTGCGCGAGGCGTATCACACTCTCTAAAGCGTTACGATCAAGTTTCACGGCGGGGTTGACGTTTCACCGCTTGCGGGACTTGGCAGGCAATCTCACGAGCGGATGGCCGGATTTCAGCTCACGTTTGCTCGTCTCGGCAAACAGCCTGTCGAGGTCATGGCTGTATCAAGAGTATATCCATTTCGTAGGCGCTGGCCAGGGCAATGTGGGCGGCATCGCGGTCGGCGATGATATTAGTGATTGAATGTTGGCGGCGGTGTTCGCACAATCCATCACCATGCGCCAATAAAGATGCGCCATCGAATGCTGCGCCCGTCATGAACCGATTTGTTTTAATCGCTATGCTGCTCTCTTCGACACTTGCGACCAGCCTCCGTGCAGAAAAGACCTTTGCCGAGCGTCTGGGTTGGAAGCCCAACGACGTTGTCATTATCCTCCACGTGGATGACATGGGGATGTCCCATTCCTCCAATCTTGGTGGCATCGAGACGGTGGAAAAAGGGGTGGCGACTTCGTGGAGCGTCATGATGCCCTGTCCGTGGGTGCCCGAGATCGTCAAATACTTGAAACAGCACCCGGAGGTGGACAGCGGCCTGCATCTGACCCTGACCTCCGAGTGGAGTCTCTACCGCTGGTCGCCACTGGCCGGCAAATCCAACGTCCCTGGCCTGGTGGACGCTGATGGGTGTCTATGGCAAAGCGTGGAGCAAGCGGCCGCTCATGCCACAGCCGATGAGGTCGAGACCGAACTCCGCGCCCAAATGGATCGCGCCGAGCACCTCGGTATTCCCATCACCCATCTGGATTCGCACATGGGAACCCTCTTCGCCCGGGCCGATTATTTCGAGCGGTTCGCCAAGCTTGGCATAGAAAAGGGCCTGCCGATTCTGGCCATCGGCGGACATGGCACGTATGCGCTGCGAGAGAATCCGGAAGCCATTACTAAGCTTCGCTCGTGGGTTCCCCGAATCTGGAATGCCGGGCTGCCGGTCATTGATGATCTCCACACCGATTCCTATGTGTGGAAGCCGGAGGAGAAAACGCAGAAATTCATCGCTTTGCTTAAAGATCTCAAGCCCGGTGTGACGGAGATTATTTTCCACGCCTCCATTCCGACAGATGACTTTCCGTTGATTACATCCTCCAGTCTGTCGCGGTTGGCGGACGCCAGAGCGTTAACCGATCCAGCGGTGAAGCGACTCATCCAGGAACGTGGCATCATCCTGACCACCTGGAAGGAGCTAAAAGAACGTCGCCAGAAGGCCGCGGCGATGGAATAAAGCAAAGGCTTATTGATGCCAAACCTGAACCGGCCGATTCCCGTTGCAACTATGTCAAGCAAAGCAGGACAAGTCTCCCGACGCCAGGCTCTTGGGCAAGCCGGCGCGCTGGTCGGCGCGGCGGTGGCAGTCGGTTTTGAACAGACCGCGACCGCCAAGCCCAAGGACCAATATGGTGGGTTTCGCTTTTGCCTGAACACCGGCACCATCCGCGGACAAAAGCTGGGGATCGCCAAGGAAGTTCAGGTGGCAGCCAAAGCGGGCTTTCAGGCCATCGAACCTTGGGTCTCGTCCATCGAGGCTTACCGGAAGGAGGGCGGTTCGCTGGCGGATTTGAAGCGGCGGATTGCCGATCTCGGTTTGACGGTGGAAAGCGCCATTGGATTTTCCCAATGGATCGCGGACGACGACGCCAAACGCGCGCAAGGCCTGGAACAGGCGAAGGTTGACATGGATTTGATCGTGCAAATCGGTGGCAAACGACTCGCCGCCCCGCCCTGCGGCGAGACCGATCGGCCCAAGCTGGACCTGCTGCGAGCTGCGGAACGTTACCGTGCGCTGCTGGAAGCCGGGGATAAAGTTGGCGTGGTGCCGCAACTTGAATTGTGGGGCTTTTCGAAGAACCTGGGCCGGCTGGGCGAATGCGCCTGCGTGGCGATGGAAAGCGGCCACGCCAAGGCCTGCGTGGTGCCGGACGTTTTCCATCTTTACACGGGTGGCTCGGATTTTTCCGGTCTGGGCTTGCTGAGCAAGAACGCGGTCCAGGTCTTCCACTTGAATGATTACCCCGCCGACCCGCCGCGTGAGAAGATCGACGACAGCTACCGGGTATATCCGGGCGACGGGGTGGCGCCACTGACGGACATCTTGCGCGCCTTGAGCGCGCTTGGCGGCCAAACCGTGCTATCGCTCGAGCTGTTTAATCGCAAGTACTGGGAGATGGACGCTCTGGAGATCACCCGCGCCGGCCTGGAGAAGATGAAGTCAGCGGTAAGCAAAGCGCTGGGGCGGTAGGTTCCGCAGGTCCTCGTTTTCATTGATTCAGCACCGCCTGACTCTCGCCGGGCGTGCCCGAAACGAGGCAGTGGGGTGTGGCGCGGGTTAACACCGGCCAAATTCGTCATGCTGTTTACAGCTACGACCAGTCGCCTGTGCCCGGGCGTCTCCGCGTGGAGGGCCTCGACTACCTGCGCGCGGTCGTGTTGACCGATCAGGAACCGCCCCTGGAACAAACGCCGCTCGTCGAACCGGCGGTCAAGTTCGCCTTGCACTCCGAGCGTGTCACCTCGGCGGCCGGCTCGGGCCGAGCGGCGACTATGGCGAAGCTCAGTAACCGGCCAAAGGTCCCGGATACGGTTTCCGCCAGGGCCATACGCACATCGGTTATTGGGCTGGAGATGACTTTGCACTTGGCCGCCCTTCTCGAATTTCTCAAGGTCACGAGGCGTCACGCCCTTGGAGATGGTTCCGTCGGGGAAAATTCGGCCCACGGCTTCGTCACCGATTTAGACGAGAACACCGAACCACTGTTCTTGAGAAAGAGTTCTGCGTTTTCCCCACAGTAAAAACGCAATCGTTCGGTATTATGCGCGAGGGATTGTCATATTCTCACCTCGTCCTCTTGCATGGTCGGCATTGCCCCGCGTGGCGTCAAAAGCAATGTCTTATCATTATTTCCGCTGCCAGAACGGGAATCACCTTGCTGCTGTAGCATTGTGATCTTCAACCCTCCGGGTTATCCAACAAGTGCTGCAGCCGCACGCCCAATTCCGAAGGGAATCGCGCCACCCAAGAGGCATCCAAAAGTCCAACCTCAATCAAGTCGCGCAGGTGGGTTCGGTCTTTGTCCCGAAACGAAGTGAGCTTCATGCGCGCCAGCGCACTCAGAGTAAGAAGGCGGAATGATTCGGTTGCCTCGGACTCGGTCGTATCC
>JBAXTC010000843.1:0-3243 GCA_037130375.1 Verrucomicrobiota bacterium
GCGCACGCACTTCACATAGAGGAGGGGCAGCTCAGCGCGCTCGACGCGCCGCGCCAGGGCGTCGTCACCGGCGGCTAATTCTTCGGCGCGCGCGAAGATCGCCGTCGCTTGCGCCACGAACTCCTTTGTGAAGAAAGGCGCATCCATGGGGTAGCGAATGCCGCCCGCGGGCGATGCCATCTCGGAAGCATGGTCAGCTCTCATCCGCTGCAATAACGCTTCGTATTCCTCGAGAGCCGGGGCCGCCTTGCCGTAGTGGCCTTGAATAAAATCGTGGGCCAGGGCTTTCTCGTTGCAGGCCGGGTTCCAGAGCAGCTTGGCGCTGACCCATGACTTGAGTTGGTCGCGCTCAGCCGGCCCTTGATAGCCCCCTTGAAGCATGACGCCTTCCGCGTGGTTCTTGATCCAGAAGCGGATGTTGGCCACCATGACATCCAGGTTTGGCATCGGGGCCAGGTAATGGCTGAAGTTGACGTTGTAGTCCCAAATGTAGATCCGGTTATGGACGGCGCCCCAGGCGCTGACCAGTTTGGCCGTATCGCATTGTTCGGCCGGCGTGAATGGCCGCGACCAGGCTCCCACCGCGTCGTTGCACAGCCGTATCGCCACGTTCTTACGCGGGCGGGCCGTCTTGGGCACTTGAATGGTCTCCAGGTAAGCCAGGGTGTCGATGATCACGTTGGGATGCTCCGCTTCGATGGCCTGCGCCACCTGGTTGACGAGGAAAAGCTGATTGGCCATGTCGGAGCCTTCTTCCTCGCGCAGCTTCTTGCAGCGCTCGCACAGGCAACTCACCTGGCAATCGTTTTTCGACACGCTCAGAATCTCTGTGTGCGGATGGTCCCGCAGCACCTGGCGCACGTAATCAATTGCGATCTTCACCACTTCGGGGTGCGTGGGGCAAAGTTGCGCGGTCGTGTGCGTGCCGTCAGCCGCCTGCGCGAAATAGTCGGGATGGTCTTTGGAATACTTGTCCGGTGGCACAATCTGCCCGGCAGTGTGTACGAACATGTTCGCGTAATCCACGTGGCCCCCTTGCTCCTCCGGCACAGCGGCATTGGGCGCGTTGGCGCGGTTGCGCAGCGACCAGACCGGGTCGAAGGCGCAGGCGTAAAAAGGGTCGCGAACCTTCAGTTGCGGAATGTATCGGCGCGCAACCGGAGCGATAACCAGTGTATTCGTCTTCGGCAGGCGGATGGAATCATTGGCATAGTAGCGCCAGCCGATGTCTTCTTCGAGCAAGCCATACACGGCGTTCAAGACGCCCCGGGTCTTGCCGCCCGAGAGGATGATTTTGCCGCGGTTGACGTCGATGGCGTAGCCTTCGTCGCCCAGCGAGGCGTCGGTGCGGATGGCGAAGCGGCAGCCGCCCGCTTTGCCGGTCTTGATTTCCAGCGCCGCGCCGGTCAGTTCCTTAATCCAATGCTGCAGTTCGACGGCGGCGTTGGTTTCCTGAGGCGTCGGGTGCGCGGGAAGTTGAATGCCGCCGAGCGGTTTTCCGCCCTTGACCACCTTTACTTGTCCAGCCGGCTTGCCTTGCGGCTTGAGCGCGTTAACCCATTCGGCTTGCGCGCTCACGCAAAGAAGGCTGGCGACGCTTATGATACAGAGGTTGGTATATATTCTCATTTCGCTTTAGTCAATTGGAGTGCCCGCTACGGAAGTGCCTGTATCTTCGGAAAATAAAGCCACAAGTGCCCGAGATCATCATCCTCACCAAAGATGATCTGACCGTCGCGCCCTGTCACCGCATCACCGAAAACATAGCCGTACCGGCGACGTTCCAGGACCGACACCGCGACGCCAAGGCTGGTCGCCTGGCGCGTTCGCGGGTTATAGCAGAACATCTTGGCCATCTCCGAGCCGCAGAAGCCGAAGACGCGCCCATCATGCGTCACGGCCATCGGCCCCACCGGTGCCAGGAGCGTCCGGGCCAGAGGGCCGCTGAAGCCTCGTTCTTCGTCCAGGGAAAAGAGGTTGCCATCGGCATCTGCGGTATAGAGCATTCGGCCAGGACGATATATGGCCCAGGTGAGCGGAACCTTTCCCCAGGCGCCTTCCGGGAGCGCAACCGCTTTGCGCTCAAGCTTCTCGGCAGCAACATCGTAGCGCCAGAGGTGCCCGGCCCCGTCTTGTCCGAAGATGCCCCCTTTCGAACCCAGGGCAAGACGCCCGCTGCCCGGTAACTCACCGATAACCTTGATGCTCCCCCCGTCTATATCAACGGTGAAGAGGTGTCCGCTGGTGGTTCCGACCAGCATCTTCCTGGAAGAGTCTGTTACTCCATGGACGATTGGCTCGTCATTCACCTTGCCCAACTCCTGGAAAGACGGGCGCGCGAAACCCCACTCCTGGATGAGGTCAAAAGGCAGCCCTTCAAACCCGCCGGCGATCACGCGCCCGCCGCCGGGACCGTTTACGCAGGCCACGAACCTGGATTTTCCGCAGCAGACCGCGGCGCAATGATTTGCTCCTTCGACCGTTCCCCGGTCAAAGACCACCCCCGTGACCCCGTGGAATATCCCGACGAACAGGTGGGTTGCTCGGCCGCTCGTGCCGCCGTAAATCATTCCATCCCCGGAAACATCCAGCGCCGTGATGTGGCTTTCATCCGCCGGTATGGGAATGCTCGCGCCCGGGAAACAAGTCGGGAACGCAGCCATCGTGCCTTCTTTCGTGAAGGTTCCATGCACGATCTCATCAGTTAGCGCCTTCGCCTCCGGCGAATGCATGTCGTACTTCGTTTTCTTATTCTCGCTCATTGTGACTCCTTATCCCCACATCCGGATGGGCAAATGCGCGTTCTTCTTCCTCCGCGAGGCGGGCAAATGCACTTTGAAGATGCCCACCGGCTTGGTGCCGACGTCGCCGAAGAACAGATTCCCGTTGTGGTCCACCGCGCCGCGGGAGACGTATTGCGCCGGTTGCGTCGGATGGCGAAGAATCGCGACCTCCTCCCGGCGGAGCGTGGCGGGATTCAGCCGCCACACCACGCCCTCGCGTTCCGGACCGTCCGCAGGCATGGGGTTATACACCGGGTCGCGCCAGCGCGACGCGACGTAATACAACTGACCGTCGCCCGCAAAGACCAGCCCGCCGCAATGATCAACAAAGGTGTCCTTGGGCAGCGACGGATCTCGTTTCTGTGTGGCGGGTCCAAGGTCTTCCACTCTGGGCCATTCTCCTTGGTTGGGCCAAATCCGCATCAGGCGGGAAGCGGCAATCCAGGTTGCCGCATAGACA
>JBAXTC010000844.1:0-3238 GCA_037130375.1 Verrucomicrobiota bacterium
CTGCGGCCCGGAGGAGGCGCAGCGCACGGAGGCGTTGTGCGCTGCATTCAAGCAGAGCAAGGGCCGACTGGCCGAACGCAACCTCGCCCTGGCAGAAATCCTCGCCGCGTTCCGGGTTCTATCGGGCCGCTGGATTCGCATAACAAACAATGACAGCGCCCAAGACCCGCGGACTCCTCGCGTCAGCAATTCTGATGTCAGCAAGGAAGACCTTCAGAAGACCTTCAATCCTTAGCTGCACCCATCCAAGAGACCAAGCAACAAACGGAGGTAACGACTGGTGCATGAAGCTTACTCATCCAAAACGAAAACGACTATGAAACTGTGGCATCACTTCTGCGCCGCGTTGGCGGCAAGCAACGGCAACCGAGGGTGTCAGACTCCCGTGGCAGCCGAGGTAACGCGGCTCAAACTTCAACGGGACCAGGGCCGCTGGACGGGCGTGTTGGCGGCTGCCGTCCCGCGTTTAGTGCGCAGCCATTCCTTCGTGCGCTCTGCGGCCATCCTCCTCCTCCTCCTGGGCGCTGGGGTGGCCGGTGCGAGCCAGGTGTATCCCGTGCTCGATCCTTCTCTGGCCTACGCGCACGAGCGCCACGTCGGCGAGAGCCGGTTTGGCTCCGTTGGCACGCTCAACGCGGAGCCTGGTACCAGCCAGGTTGTCCTGACGCCCGTTTGGCAATCGTCCTCCGGGGCGCTGCGGTTCACCTGGCACTTTGGGTCCATCGCCAACCTGGGAGAGTTTGGTGGATTCTTCCTGACCTTTGGGCGGAGTGCCGTGGACACGGTGCAGACCAACGGTAGCGCGGGCGCGCGGTTGGACCTGCACGGTGACGGGACGGTTAACCTGGACCGACTGTCCACCAACACGCCCGTCTCCATCGAGACCATCCGGCTGGTGATCCGCCCCTTTGGTGCCGGGCCGCAGATGACGGCGAAAGTCGAGCTGGAGGACTCGCTGGCGCGTAAAGGCGCCGTCCGGTTCACCCTCACCCCAACCACCAATCTCCCGGTGACGGTGGACCTGCCAACGAGCTTGTTCGTGGGCTTCGATCGTACCGCCCTCAAGCAACTCGCAGTCGTTATCGAACGAAACCACTATGGGGACAATGTCCACAACGCGATGGGCGGCGGGTTTGACGTGCTCCAGGTGGCGCTGGTGGACCAGGACGGCCCGCGTCTGGACGCTCCCGCGCTGGCCGCGCTGCCGCCCACCAACTTCGTCCGCGAGTTAGCCCGGCGCGACTTCGAGACCCTCTGGCGGCTGAGCGATGCGAAGTCCGGCGCGTGCCTGGACCGGACGCTCTTTCGCGACCTGCTGCACTGGGGCGCGACGGGGTGGCTGCTGGCCGGCCTGCCCGGCGCGGTCGGGGAGGGCTGGATCCCGCTGGCGGAGGCCGAGGGCCGGGCGCTGAAGATTCTGCGCTTTGCGGACAATGCCGCTCTGTGGGGCGACGCGCCTGCCGGCAAACTCGGCAACTCGCGCGGGCAGATGTATCGCTTTGGCGGCATTGACCCAACAGCGTTGGATGGTCCCCTCACCGGCACGCGCAAGCTCGACCTGGGCAACATCAACGCCGTGGAGGCATCCACGATTGACACGGCGCTCTTTCAATGCGGCGCGGCGGCCTGCGCCGGGGCCTTCACCAACACTACGGCCAACCAGGTGGAAATCCGCAACCGTGTCGCCAGCCTCCTGCGGCGGACGCGTTGGAACGAACTGGTGGACCCGGCGAGCGGCCAGTTCTATATGGCGTGGAAGCCGCAGCGGGATGACACCCCGCCGGGCTACTTCACCGCGCCCGCTCCCTTTGGCGGTTACTGGGCCAGCGGCGACACCAACGCCAACCGCGCCCTGACCATTGACTATTGGACCTCCGAAGGGGCGCTGGCCGCGCTGCTGGCCGTGGGCGCCACGACCAATGCGGTCGGCCCGGAATACTGGTATGGCATGACCCGCCTGGCCGTCACAGGCGCGGTCGGGCGCGTCACCGTTTCCTGGCCGGGCGCGTGGTTCACTTACGGTTTCCTGCCGGCGCTGTTGCTTGCTCCGGGCCTGGGCGCGGATCGCGGCGCCGAGTACGGAGTGCCGGCGGTGGATTGGCAGCTCAATGGGACGCGTGCCTTCGGCGCGCTTCAGGCGCTTAGCCCCACCGGCACCGTCGTGCTGCCCGATGCACTCGAGCTGCCGGACATCAGCTACGCCGCGCAAGGCCGCACGCCGCTGGCAGCGGACCCGGCGCCGGAGTTCAAAGGCGTCATTGCCTGCTACTCGCTGCAAATGGCCATCGGCCTCGGTGGCAGCACTGCCTCCGCCGCCATCACCGAACTCAAGCGTCTCCTCGGCGCGCGCCCGGAACTGTGGGACCCGCTGGTGGGCCTGCTGGACAGCACGCATCCCGATCTGGCCAGTTTCCAAACCACGTCCAATCTCCTCCGCCACACCGGCACCTGGGTCCAGCAGCAGAAGTGGCCTCTCAACGCCGGCGCGGCCCTGTTGGCGCAATTGAACTACCTCCAGAATGGGGCGGTCTGGCGCGCCGCCGCCAAATACAGCGTCCTGTCCAACGCCGTGGACCGCATCTATCACCAGCCGCACACCGGCAGCCGCGCGCCCCTGCGGCTGACCGGGGTGGACAAGGGCACGACTGAACCGCTCCGCTTTGTGGCGGTGGGCAACAATGGGGCGACGGCCACCATTGAAACCAGCACCAACCTCCTGCAATGGGCTCCGGTGCGGGTGGTGCCGACCAGCCAGGCCGGCGGGACGTTCGAGGATGCCACCAACAGCCGCGTCCGTTTTTACCGGGGCCGCTACAACGACTGACCCCGTTCTTATGGCCACCAGTCAACCACCCATATCACCAAGCAACCAGCCTCCGCCAGCGCCGCCCAGCTTGTGTGGGATCAAAGACGGCCTGTTCGTAACGCAGAGCACGACGCAAATCGCCGGCTTCACCCTCGCGGAACTGCATCGGGCGCGGCCGTTGGTGGTAAACGCCAAGGACGGCAGCGTCCTGGCGCTGGTGCCGGGCGGGAAGTTTCTGGTGGGCGGCAAGGGAAGCGACGAAGGGGGCGGGCCGTTTGAAGTGGACTTGCCGCCATTCTACCTGGGTGTGACGGCGGTGACCAATGCGCAGTATCTGAAGTTTGTGAATGAGACGAGGCATCGGGTGCCAAACAATACCTTTTGGCAGACTGCGGTTAAGGCCGATCATCCAGTGACAGGTGTCAGTTGGGA
>JBAXTC010000845.1:0-3227 GCA_037130375.1 Verrucomicrobiota bacterium
GCGAATTCGGCGGCATAGTTGCCGAGGGCCGACAACGCCAATCCTGCCGCACCGATTTGGATGAATTTCCGGCGATTCATACCTTCCTTTTAAGCCCGTGCAGGTCCAAAAACAAGTCCCATCCGAAAAGTTTTCGCCGGAAGGAGCGCAGTGGAACGGGTCCGTGACCGCTGAACGAGCGTTATCGGAGCGCGGCCGTCCCCGGCACGAATTAATTGGGCTGCAAATCTGGTTGAATATTGCGGAGCCTGGCTCCAATCTTCTGCCATGCAATCTGTTTTCACTGGACCCGTCTTTGTGGTGCGGGACAATATCGACACCGACCAGATCATCCCGGCGCAATACTTGAACCTCATCCCGACAATTCCCGATGAGTACGAGAAGCTGGGCGCGTACGCCTTGTGCGGCCTGCCGGAATCCCTTTATCCGACGCGCTTCGTCAAGGAAGGCCAGCTCGATAGCGACTATCCCATTGTTGTCGGCGGACGCAATTTCGGCTGTGGGAGTTCCCGCGAACACGCGCCAATCGCTTTGGGCTCTGCCGGCTGCAAGGTCGTGCTTGCAGAGAGTTTCGCGCGCATTTTCTTTCGCAACTCCGTCGCCACCGGCGAGTTGTATCCTTGCGAATCGGTGGATCGCCTTTGCGAAGTCTTGAAAACCGGCGATATTGTCACGGTGGACCTTGACGCCACCACGGTGACGGCAAAAAGCACGGGCAAAGTCTATCAGTTCAAGCCACTGGGGGACGTCCGTCCGGTAGTTGACGATGGCGGCCTATTCAATTATGCGCGCAAGACGGGGATGATACCGAAATGAGAGTTCGGCAGAGACTCCTTTTATGTCCATCGCGGATCTTCGACGAGAGTACAACCTGACCGGGCTGCGCCGCAAGGATCTGGACGCTGATCCCATCCTCCAGTTCAAACGCTGGTTCGAGCAGGCCCAGGGCGCGCGGGCAAGCGGGCGATTGCGCAAGTTCTTTATTGGCCTCTATAAATCCCTGCTCATGGCAGCCGGGACTGAGCAGATGGACCTGACCGCCATGACGCTGGCGACGGCGGACAAACAGGGCCGGCCTTCGGCCCGGGTTGTGCTGCTTAAAGGCGTGGACGAGCGGGGGTTCACCTTCTTCACAAATTACCTGAGCCGCAAGGGCCGGGAACTGGCGGAAAACCCGCACGGTGCGGTGGTTCTTTATTGGCCAGATCAGGAGCGCCAGGTCTGCATCGCCGGGGAAATCAACCGATTATCGCCTTTTGAGTCGGATGCCTATTTCAAGTCCCGGCCACGAGGGAGCCGGCTTGGAGCGTGGGCATCGAAGCAGAGTGGAGAGATTCGCGACCGGGCCGAGCTTGAAGCGAACTGGAAGCAGATGGAAGCGCAATACCCCACTGAAGATGTTCCCCGGCCACCTCATTGGGGGGGGTATCTGCTTTCCCCCACCCGCATTGAATTCTGGCAAGGCCGGACAAACCGCCTCCACGACCGCTTCTGTTACACCAGGCAGGCAGACAATGCCTGGCTGATCCGGCGTCTCTCGCCTTGAAGTGCGCATCTCAGATTTGTCTGTCTTCATGTTTTGTCTGTCCCTTATGCCCATAATCATTCGCACGCCCCTCTGGAGGTGAAACATTAGACAGAACAATTGAAGACGGGACAATTAGACAGAAAAATTGGAGACAGAAAAATGGAAACGAAAGCATTTGCGGATTACCAGGCAAAGTCCTTTGGATTTTTCCAAAACCACCACCCTGAGTAATTGGAGCCCGAACATTCTTGTCCGCTCCCGGAGCTCAGTCAACCCCGAAGCGGACAGGAATGTCCGCGCGGGCGCAGGACAGAATTCTTCGAGAGCAATATCTAACCAAGGTCGAGCGGAAGTGCAAGGTGGGAGACCTGACCGCATTTCCCGGCACCCGATTGGAAGCGCTCAAAGGCAGCCGCAGCGGCCAATGGAGCATTCGGATCAATGACCAGTGGCGCATCTGCTTCCGCTGGCAGAAAAACGATGCGCACCAGGTTGAAATTGTTGACTATCATTAAAGTTCATGAGCAAGCGAAAGAATAGGCTTCCGCCGGTCCATCCGGGCGAACTGTTGCGCGAGGAGTTCATGAAACCGCTGCAGCTTTCGGCCCCGAGTCTTGCCAAGGGCCTGGGGGTGACCCCAGCCGCCCTTAATTTGCTTATCCGTGGGCGGCGCGGTGTCAGCGCAGAACTGGCGCTCCGGCTTGCCCGGTATGTCGGCACAACGGCCGAATTCTGGGTTGGCCTCCAGGGCCAATATGACCTCGATGTCGCCCACTGAGAAGCGCAAAACCGAGGTCCACGCCGGATCACCGTCCGTCCACCCCCGAAATGGCTTGAAAAGTCACCCGTTTAACGGGAAATTCCCATTATGAAGACGCTGACCGTTGACGACAGCAAGCGGATCCGACTGCCGGACGCCAGGCCGAGGCAGGTTTTTTCCTATGAATCAAGCCCGGATGGCAGCATTAAGCTTGTTACGGTGGCTCCCAAGGAACCGAGGACGATCGTCGGCAAGATGGTTCGGAAGGACGGGCGGCTGTTCCTGGAAATCCCGCCGGGCTATACCATTCCGGATGACGCTATTGCCAAAGCTGTCCGGGAGGAAAGGGAAAGCCGGTCATGAGCACCTAAAAATGGTCGAGTGGAGCGGAGGCGCGACATGATTAGGCCAATGACTTCCAATCGCCAATTCGGAGACGGTAAAAGCCCTCCAATTCGCCCCGAAGCGGTTTCAAGTCTAGTTTCTGAGCATGCCCGCCGGCCAGGGCCTTGAGTTCCCGCCGCACGCGCTGTTTGGTTCCAGGCGGCAACCCCTGCAACCAAAGCTGCACAGGCTCAGAGGCCGAAATCCTCATCAGCCAAATTCAAGTTCTTGTAGCTGAGTTTCCCGGCCTTGGCCGCCCGGAGCACCTTCATGGCCCGGGGATTGGAAAGCAAGTCCATGGTTTCGAGGAGGCACTCGTAATCGGCAATCGGCAGCAAAACGGCTGTGGGCCTGTCTCGGTTCGTGATGAGAAAGCTCTTCCCGGAATTGCACAGCCTCGGCAGCCCGGCCTGGGCCCGCGAAATGGTGAGCGTGTTACCTGTAACTTTCATTATGGATATATATATATCGCCGAAACCGGCTGCTGGCAACGTCAAAGAATTTCCATTCTCCTCTTGCTGCACATCGCCGCTTGCGGGCAGCCGGCTGAGGGCG
>JBAXTC010000846.1:0-3224 GCA_037130375.1 Verrucomicrobiota bacterium
CCTGGAACCATTCCAACTGCAGCGGAATCCCGAACTTATCCACATAAGTCAGGTCCACGTCATTGGCATTCGGGCCGATGAACGTCAGTTCTGCGTAGTCATAGCGATAACCGCTGCCGCCGTTTCCACTGCCCGGCGACGGGCTGGGAGTAACCCCATTGCTGAAAACAAAGGTGTTGTTGTAGATGAAATAAATGGTGCCTGAGGAAATATAACTGGCCTGAAACGAATAGACCGTATCCGTATTTCCCGAAACCGGTGAAACGAGGGTGAAAGTCCCCCAGCTATTGGTCGCCAACGTCGAGAGGGCGACTGCGGTGTTGACACCCGTATTCTTGTCCACAAACAAACTTTGAGGATTGAGCGTCGCCCCGCCTGCCCCCGGCACCATGATGTAGATATTGGTGTCAGACAATCCGCTGTCGTTGACGATTTGGATCGTCAACTGCCCGGAAACCGGCTGGCTCAGGCCCGCCAGACCGACTGCCAGCAGGGTGGAATACTTGATGATTGACCGCCAGAAACACCAAAACTGCAACAGGTTAGAGTTCATTTGTTTTTTGACGCTATGCGGGTCAGAGAGAATCGGTTTCGTCATATTTTCCATATCTGCCGTTTTATTGCGCCTTTCCGGGCAGATTGCAACTTTTATTCACTAAGTCTTTCAGGTGGTTTCGATCTCCAGGAGTTCATTCTTATTTTGCAGAAGCGTCCGGCCTCTGGTATTGTGCAAAGCACGGTTGACCTGTCTATAACGGGCTGCGCAACCGCAACAAATAGATGATGTTCTATGAAGACCCCTATTTCTAATCTCGCGGGCGTGGTTGCCTTGAGCGGATTAATCGCCTCGGGTTCCGCCTCTTTCGCCCAAACGGATCCAGCCGCCAAAGCTTACAAAATCGTCAAAACCACCCAAACAATGGGCACCGGCGGGATCGATTATGTTTATGCGGACAACGATAACCGCCGGCTCTATGTTCCCCGGGGCAGCCAAATCCTGGTCTTTGACCTCGACTCCCTCAACCCGGCTGGTTCCATTACCAACACCCGAGCGCGGGGAGTCGCCGTCGATCCCAAGGCCCAGCACGGCTTTTCCAGCAGCAGTCCCGTCGTGATGTGGGATGCTAAGACCCTTGAGACCATCAAGACCATCGAGGTGCAGGGCCGCCCGGACGGCATCCTCTTTGAACCGCTGACGGAACGGATTTATGTTTTCAGCCACAGCGAGCCCAACGCCACGGTAATTGACGGCAAGGACGGCACGGTTGTTGGAACGATCGACCTGGGTGGCGCTCCCGAGCAGGGGGCCAGCGATGGCAAAGGCAACCTGTATGTCTGTATCGAAGACAAGGACAACATCGCCGTCGTTGACGTGAAAACCCTGAAGGTGACGGCGCACTACGATCTCGCCGGCAAAGGAGGCGGTCCGGCTGGTCTGGGATTCGACGCGAAGAACCGTGTCCTCTTCGCCATGTGCCACGAGCCCCAAACCTGTGTGGTTCTCAACGCGGACGACGGCAAGATCCTGGCCACGCTGCCTATTGGCAGGGGAACGGATGGTGGCGGATTCAATCCCAACAGCATGGAAGCCTTCAGTTCGCAGGGGGATGGCACGCTGACTATCATCTCCAGAGGAAGTTGATGCGACCGAGCACAGAGGTCCGAGGTGATGCCAAATGTCCCGTCTGCCTGCTTGTTCAGGGCAATGTCGTAGGGGCCTTTGAGTTGGACCACATAATCGCCTTTGGTTTCGTTGCCGTAATAACCCCGGGCGTCAGCGTTTTGGAGCAGGGTTAATCCCAGCTCCCGACACGCCGAACGCAGGGCCTCGATGTGTGTGGTCATGGCCAGGCCGCTGAGTTCAGCCCGACGCCTGGCGGTCGCGAAGGCGGCGCTGGAATTGGCGGGGCATGAGGCAATGATCATGACCGCGGGCAGATGAAGCCGGAACTGTCGGTTCGGCGGTGGATTTTCTGGAATCGTTGGCGACTGGATGGCATGATCCTGTCAATGAGCGACGTTACACAGATTCTCGAAGCCGTGCGTCAGGGCGACCTCAAGGCCGCGGATGAGTTGCTCCCCTTGGTGTACGGGGAGTTGCGCAAGCTGGCCGCGGCCAAAATGGCCAATGAGGCGGCGGGCCACACGCTGCAGCCCACGGCGCTGGTGCATGAGGCCTGGCTTCGCGTGGCCGGCAATCAGAATCAGGAATGGGCAGGCCGCGCCCACTTCTTTGCCGCCGCGGCGGAGGCCATGCGGCGCATCCTGATTGACAGGGCCCGCCGCAAGCGTGCGGTGCGGCACGGCGGGGCGCAGCAGCGGGTGGACATCGAGGAGATAGAACTGGCGAGCCCCACCCCCGACGACCAACTCCTCGCTATGGACGAAGCTCTTGACAAGCTTGCAGCCCAACACCCCCGGCAGGCCGAACTGGTCAAGTTGAGGTATTTCATAGGCATGACACTCAAAGAGGCCGCCGAGGTTCTGGGCATCTCCACCGACACCGCGAAGGACGATTCCGCCCACGCTCGGGCCTGGTTGTTTCGAGAGATCGCCAAAGCCCAACGCTAACACGCTTTCCGGCCCCAGTGGCAGGTTCCAGGGCTCAACGGGGAAACTGACTTGCTCGAGTATCCTCTCCTCGTCGGGCTGGGAAAATCCTCATCGCGCGGGTTAGTTTCTGCTTTCCTGATTCCGTTATTTTGTGGCGTTCAATAGTTCATGGGACCACCGTTTCGCATGGATCCCGGTATCCACGACCAGTCGGACCGCGCGGAGAAGTTCGCCCTCCAAACGTCCGAGATCGCCGAACGGATCGCCCTCGTACCAACCCGCCTCCTTCGCCAGCCATTCCGTGTAGAGCGCCCAGCCCTCGTCATACGCGGTAAAAGGAATGATTTTTCGGAATTGCGGCAGGCCTTTTAGCTCCTGCGCGGTGGAAATCTGCCAGTGATGCCCAGGAACTCCCTCGTGGTAGGCCAGCGTTGGCATTGACCACTTTTGGATTTCGTTCATATCGCGCAGGTTCGCGTAGAAGACGCCGGGCCGCGTCCCGTCCATCGCGGCCCCCTCATAGTAGGCCCCTGGCGCCGTCGCCTGCTTGAATTCCGGGACGCGCCGCACTTCGATCCTGGCCTTTGGCACGGTCAGGAACAACTGTTTCGAACGCTCCGTCGCTTGGGTAATAAGCCGGGTGTATTCCGCGAGCGCTTCCGCCCGGCCCT
>JBAXTC010000847.1:0-3224 GCA_037130375.1 Verrucomicrobiota bacterium
CCTCTAACAGAATGTGCTCCACCCGACGGTCAAAGAAGGGCCGCCACAACGAGATGTCGATGTCGTCGCCGTCCCCCATGAACCCAACCACCGTCAAACCCATCGGGAGCAGCGCTCGGACATTGGCCAGCGGATCCGAGCGTTCACCATAGACGCTATAGACACTCAAGGCCCGCGCGACCATAGGTTGGCCGGGATGCGATGTGAGCCACTTCGATAATACCGTGCGGGCCGGCCACAAGGGGTGGCCAGGAATCGTGATGACCACCACCAGGGCGAGTAACAGCACTCCCCATACCATCAGCCGCCACCATCGACGCCGGATGATCTCGGCCTGCCGCGCCCCCATCAGCAACGATGGCAGCAGTAACGCGTAGTAAGGAGAGATCAGACGGGCCGCGTCAATGATCCCTGACTTCACGCAATAGGCCAGCAGCGACACCCATGGCGCAATCAACACACACCGCTGTAATCCAGCGGGGATTAACCGACTCGCGGTCCACCCTGGTTTCACCCGCCCGAACCATCGTTTTACTGCCGACCCCGAAGTTCTTGATGCGGCGGAACCGCCAAGCCGGATTGTTCCCCCTCGCCGCAACGAGACCAGCACCGAGACAAGGATGAGCACGCTAAGCCCGAACCCGATGCCTGCCCCGTCTTCGGTCGGTATCTCGCCAATCACGTGGAAAGGCCGCTCGAAATTAGCTTCCATCGGCGCCACCAAGGCATCCGGCAGGATTGACATAGCCGAACGATTCCACCACCCGGCCAACGGGAAGAACGGCGGCACAAAGTTCTTCAGCAGCAGCAGGCCGTTCCCCCAAATACCCACAATCGGATTCTTCATGTCCATCCCCTCGTGCTCCAGTTTCAATCCCGACCAATCCCCGCAATACCGCACATTGAGAACCGCGCTGGGAAGGAAGGACACCGCCGCCGCCAGCAAAACCAGAACGAACGTTACGACCGGCTTTCGCACTAATAACGGCACGAGCGGAAAAATCACAATCGCCCACGGCAACAGCAAGGTGAGATTGCTCGCCTTTGCGCCGGTCAACAATGCCGCCGCCAGCACCGAAAGCCATAGGTCGGCAGCCCGCCGCGAGCCCCAGGCACGCAGGCCGAAATCGAGGGCTGCCAAAGCATATACGGTGGGGAAGGTGTCATTGGAAAGGCTGCCGGCCTGAAGCAGGAAGTTATAGCCCGTGGGCAGCAGCCACATCCAATGCCAGGCCACCCTCCGTCGCACTCCCAGCCGGGTGAACACACTGAAAATCAAACCGGGCAACAGCAGGAAGGAGACAAAATTGATCAGGAACAGGCTGCGATCCGATTTCGTGAACAGCAGCAGCGGCGCCGTCAGCCACTCGAAGCCGCAGGCCCGATTGTTCATGCGATAATTGGCGGTGTGGATCCAATGCCAATGCTCTGCGGACAGCCAATTCAGAACGCGCGGGGTCCGATAGGTCATCGCCGTATGAGTCGTCGGCGCGTAGAGCGCGCCGCCCAGCAACACCAACAATGCCAAAGCCGCAAAGCAACCCGGCAGCCAGCGCGAGAATCGCCGCCGTGTTCTTTGCCAGTTGCATCCGCTTGCCGGCATCTTCCAGCCCAACGTCTTGCGGCCGAGCCAAAGACCGATGGCGACCACCGCGCAGACCACCAGATAACCAACCCGGTTCAACTCTCCCAGGGCGGACAGCAGCCACCCCGCAACCGTCGCGAGGGTTGACACCCAGAGCCAGAGTCTAACCAGCGGAAGAAATGACATTGGTTTTTATACCGTTCACGTTGAGAGTCCCAGTTGCCCCCATTTTATTTCGGCGCGCGATCGTGAATCGCCTTGAACAGCTCTCGTCCCGCAATCGCATGGCCGCGCGCGTTCCAATGCGGATCGGTCTTGAAATAGCAGATCAACGGATCGCCGCCCTCTTCCAGCAGCGGTTTGACGTCAACCACGTTCAATCCCGCCTCGCGCAACAGCCGAATGAACGTCTCGTGAACGCGCTTCTCGGTCGTGATATAGTCGCCATGCCACAAATTGCGCGACGGAATGATCAGAATCACCGCCTCGCGGCCCGCAACCAGTTTCACCAACTCATCCCGGCTGGCTTTCAAAACCGTTTCATTCCATTCATTGTGGCCGGTCAACTCGTCAATGCTGCGGGCAATCCCCATTTTGCGCAGCAGCCCGCGGGTCAGCGCGGATTTCTGAAGGCTGTAGGACGCAGCAATATATAATGCGCTGTGCTTTTTCAACCATTCCCGAACCGTTTCCTTCCAGGAGGCCGGGTGCAGGTCCACCAGATCCCAGGCTCCTTTGCCATCGGTGTAGTCGCACAAATCGTTCTCCATGCAGACGCCAACCACCATCTGTCGAACTTTGGCACCGCGGCTTTCGGCATAATTTAACAGCCGGCCGTACCCGATGATGTTGTCCGGAATCGCAATGTTGAACACCCGCGCCTGAATGCCATTGGTTTTGAATTGCTGCTCCAACTGGTTTGAAAAACGCTCCTCCTCTTCCACCCCCCAACCCATCGTGTAAGAGTCGCCCAGGGCAAACCAATCCGCCGACGTCGCCTCGCGCAGGCTTTTCCCATCGCGAAACCCCTCTTCGTTAAACCGGAGGACCGAGTCGTAATCCCCTTTGGGCGTCGCCATACGGACAGTCTGCCCGGCCGGGCCCAGCGCCATTCCCTTGGCTGCCAGTCGAAACGGAATCTGCGCGCTCGGGCTGAAGTACGGGAACAGCCGCCGCACCGCCACCTCCAGCAGCGCCAGGCAACCAAGTGCGGTAACCGTCAGCAATAGAATTTTCGCTGCCGCACTTCGCACTCTGGAAACCTTTGGCCGGGAAGCATCCCCCGTCGCATCCTGCGTCATATTTGTTCCGACACTATCGGAATGGCCCTCTGACTTCAACGACCAAAGCGTGGCAATTGGAGTTGGAGACGCCTTTACCTGGCGGCTTCCCGAAAAACCGCTCGCCAAGCCCACATCGCGGCTAAATTTGGTTGTACGAGCAAAATTGCCGGAGAACTTCTCGAACAGTTTCGCAAGTTATTCCGGCTCCCGGATGAAACGCAAAGGGCATAAGGCGCAAAGTCGCCAAGAAAGACATTCCGACAGCCGCCCATCGCCACTCCCCAATTCCCCGGCTGTGCCAGTCCCGACAGCCAGGCTGGCATTCAAAGTTTAGCTCTTCCGGACCATTCATGGAC
>JBAXTC010000848.1:0-3215 GCA_037130375.1 Verrucomicrobiota bacterium
CTGATCGTGAACGGCGATGATGCCGGGATGTGTCACACGGCCAATCTGGCCAGCATTGACTGTCTCGAAACCGGACTGATGCGTTCCTCCACCATCATGGTGCCGTGTCCTTGGTTCCCAGAAATCGCGAGCTATGCCAAGGCTCACCCGGATAAGGACTTTGGCGTTCATCTTAGCCATACTTCCGAGTGGGGCAAATACCGCTGGGGCCCTGTGGCCGGCCGCGATAAGGTTCCGGGTTTAGTGGACCAGGAAGGGTATTTTTGGCGTGAGGTGCCGGACGTCTATGCCCACGCCACCGCCGAGGAAGCCTTGATTGAAGGGCGCGCCCAGATCCAGCGCGCCCTGACGGCGGGCGTGGATGTCACCCATCTGGACTCGCACATGGGCACGCTCCAGCTTAACCCTGGTTTCGTGATATCCTATTTGCAGCTCGCGGCTGAGTTTGATCTTCCTGTGCGGATGGCGTCTCGCGAGACGCTGATCCGATTCGGTGCTCCGCAGTTGCGGGACGCGTTTGCAGCCAAAGGCATCCTTTCACCGGACTACTTTGTGTACGAAGAGCTGAAAGATGAACCGAAGAATGTGAAGAGTTTTTGGCTCGATGTAGTGAAGAAGCTCAAGCCCGGGGTGACCGAACTCTACATCCATGCCGGGCAACCGACCGAGGAACTCAAGGCCATCACCGGCTCGTGGTCAACCCGCTCGCAGGAATTCGAGACATTCACCCATGATGAAGAGATGAAGAAGCTGGTGGCCGACGATGGAATAATCCTGATCGGCTTTCGGCCTTTGCGGGATCTGCAACGCAAGGAGCGCAAAGAATCCGCACCTCACTAAACGCGCGTCAGGTTGGGCACGCCTGTTGCCCCCGGGAATGCCGCTGAATGAAGATAACCATCCACGCGCTTTCGTTCGCTGTCTCATTGATGGCGCTCTCCGTCCTGGCGGAGCCCAACGATGAAATCATGCGGACCACAGCCGACCGGTGGGGTTTTGAAACCAGCGTGTCGAAAACTCCCTTCGTCCCATTCGGCGTCAACTTTGTGCTGAATGAGAAACGCTACCTGAACCTGTTCGGGCCAGGTATCTATGATCGAGAACGCTATGAGCGCGTGCTGGCGGCGCTGGAAGGGCTGAGGTTCAACACGGTCAAAGTGTTTCTCCCGATTGCGCAGGTGCTTCCGGATCCCCAGGTTCCCGGTGAGGCCCGCATCGCGCCCGGCTATTTGGACAACCTGGAAGATTTCCTGCGCCTGGCCCATCGCCACCAGATCCGGGTGGTCGTCTGCCTGGCCTGCTGGGGCGGGAATGACATCAAATGGTGGCACGAGGGCGGAGAATATTTCGGGCGTCAGCCGTGGCGCACAGATCCGGGCATCGACTCGCTCGATGTGCTCACGCGCTTCTGGAAGCAGCTTGGCGCGCGTCTGCGCGACAATCCCGCCATCTTCAGCTACTCCCCGACCGTGGAATGGACTTTCCCCGCCGGCAACCTTACCTGGACACCGCCCACCAAACAGTCCGGACGCCTGGAGACGGAGCCCGGCCTGTTTTACTGGCGCGCATTCCTACAGGCACGCTACGGGTCCATTGCCGAACTCAACCGGGCTTACGGAACCGCTTATAACGATTTTCATGTCGTTTCGATCGTTGACTTCACCTATGACACCAAGGCCAGGCGCTACGCCGATCCGGCCGCCAAAATCCTGGACTACCAGAATTTCCGCGAGTGGGCATCGCGCCGGTACTTCAAGCCGCAGCTCGCAGCCATACGCGCGGCTGACCCGCGCCACATGGTCACCATCAGCAACCATGCCATCCGAGCAATCGGGCTTTGGGAGGGGGCCGCCCGCATTTTCACCGGGTTCGAGGTGCCCGAACAGTCGGACATGGTGGACTATCTCGTCACGCACGACAACCGCAGCGAGTCAGAACTCAAGCGCGGCCAGACCATCGAAGATGTCCTCCACGATTCCATTCTGCAGGCCCGGCTCTGCAATGCGCGCGCCCGCTTGCCGCTGATCGTCGAGGAGTTCACCTTCGCATCGTCCAACGCGCAGCGGGTCGCCGAAGGCCAGGCAAAAATGGTGCTCGGGACGGTTGGCCATGTCAGCGGATGGATGAATTGGTACCTGCAGTATCCTCACGAACCCAACGAGGCCGATACCCCGGGCGCCGACCGCAGCGCGGTGCTCGATGACGAGTTTCGCCCAACCCCCTGGGGGCTGCGCGCCCGTGACCTCATCGCCCAATTGCGCACCAACGACCTCTCCCGCCTGCCTCCAAAAACCACCATCCAACTGGACCGCCAGAAGGAACTGGTTCCTGTTGAGATGGGCACCCAGCTTCGTATCTGCCAGAATTGGACCAATTACCAGCATCCTATCGACTTCAACTGGCCGTCAAACCGGTGGATTGACCTCGAACTGCCTAAAGCGGGTGTTCCGGCCGCAAGCCAGAGCGCCTTGTCCATGAAGATCTATCAGCTTCCTCAAGGCGAGGTTGCCGCTCCCATCTCCATTACCGCGGGCGGGCTGCCGCTGCCCGTCTCGTTATGCTATGTTTCCGCCTATCCCTATAACAGACGCTGGCCAGGTCATCAGCGCACAACCGACCAGCGCGAGGTCGCCTATTTTGCGCGTCTGGCGGCGAAGGGACCGATTACCTTTCGATACACCCCCGCCCGCGCCTTTTCGGTTTGCACGGTTCGGCCGCTGTCGGCAAAGATCACTCCGACGGTAAAGGACGGCACAATCACCTTCACCCTTCCCCGGGCCGGCGGTTACTCGGTCGAGCTTGACGGTCTCCACAACGCGCTGCATCTCTTCCTCGATCCGCCCATGAACTACAGCGTCTCGCCCGATGCGCGAGGGGTTCGCTATTTCGGCGCGGGGGTCCATCGCATCGGCATCCTGCACCTGAAGGACGATGAGACGGTCTATATTGATGAGGGAGCCGTGGTTTACGGCTGCATCCACGGGGACGGCGTTCATCGCGTTCGGATTCTCGGCCGCGGCATCCTCGACAACAGCGAGAACGTCGAGGAGATACTCCGCAAAGTTGACCAGCTCGGAGACGGGTCTGTCGATGTCCGCAACAGCCGTCGCGAGCACACGATTCACCTCATTAATTCCAGCGACATCGAGATCGAGGGCATCACCATCCGCGACTCGTTGTGCTACAACATCGCCTGCTTCGGCTGCAGCAATATT
>JBAXTC010000849.1:0-3206 GCA_037130375.1 Verrucomicrobiota bacterium
ACCTACGAAAGCCATGAAATCACGATTGCTTCTCGCAACAGCGCTGCTCCTTTGCCTTTTCATTAACGCCGCAGACAACTTCCGTTGCGTCACTCTCACCGCAACTTCCGGCAGCCCAGCTACCCTCCAGGTTCAATCGGGCGAGACTGCGGAGTTGGTGTCCTCGGTATCTACTGCCAGGAACGGCACGGTCCAAATGACCTTTCTCAGAGGCAATGGCGGAGGTGGCTCGTGGGACATCGGGATTCCAGTGACTGGCCCGGCAACCATCACGGCAATCTCCAGCCGCGATAACACCGCTATCATCACCGTCAAAATTACTCCTGACTCCGGCGATGTGAACAAGACTCATAGCCTGCCCCCCGGCACCAGCCAAATCTTCGTCGTGCTTGAATCCAGTACCAACCAAGTCTATGTCACCCTTGGACCCAGCACCAACCAAGTCAGCGTCACGCTTGAATCCAGCACCAACCTCGTCGATTGGGCCGACGCCACCAACGGCGTTTACGGCAACCTTGACACTCTACGCTTCTTCCGAATCAGGACGAAGGTGCTCGCTTCTCCCTAGCGCCTTTCAATTCCCTCAAGCAAATTGATTGCCCCTATCAACGCCTTCTCCGACATTCCTGATCCCTTGAAATGGCAGCGCGAGACTCGAAACGCCGGTGAACTGCCCGGACGGCCATCCTGATTTTGGGGAGCAGCGTGGGGCAGACCCTTGCTCTTGCTCTTACTCTTGCTCTTACTCTTGCTCTTACTCTTGCTCTTGCTCTTGCTCTTGCTCTTGCTCTTGCTCTGGCCCTGCACGGACTCGGAGACTTCGTCGATGGCAAAGCCGCCGCCGGCGCGAAGCGAAACCGGAACGCCTATCGAACCGCGAAACCCAACTCCTTTCTTTTCACGCCCAAGGAAAACAGCGATTGCAGGAGCAGATCTGCCGAGACGGAGGGATCGGCCTTCTCCATTTTGGCAACACGCGACTGGCTGGTTTTTAGACGAGCGGCGACCTCAACTTGTGTGAGATGCAACTTTTCCCGCACTGCCTTCAGCTTCCGGCTCAACGTCCGCCGTGTTTCGATATACTCCATGTCGGCATCCGATAATTCCAGAAAGTCCTGAACCGAACCCTCCACCCATCCATGCTTAAGGTTTTTCATAAGTTGCTGTCGTACACTTTCACTCTGCGTTGACAATCCATGATAACATGCTGCGGTGTTTCTTTGGTTTTCTTGGCGAACACTTCCAAAATGAGAACGGCGTCAGCATCTATTCGATACACCAACCGCCACGTGTTTCTTTCATCGTTTACTCGCAGTTCATGACACCGCGATCCGATGCTCGGCATCGGCCTCGAGTGCGGCATGGCTAACATTTCGCCGTCCTGCAACTGGCGCAAAAGCAGGCCCATCTCACCGTGCGTGCGGCCACGTGGGCAGCAACCTGCGGCGGTACTTGATGCCTGGGCTTGCTTCCCGCCTGAAAAGTGCGATTGAGCTGCTGCTGTTTGGGATGAGTTCAAGGATCACCTCATTGAAGAGTGGTCGGTGACAGCCACATTAAGAACATAATTTGAGCGGAGCGCGCCAAGTATGCTCGAATGCAAGCAGGACGTGACCGCGCGGAGCCTCAATGCTATCGGCCGTTGGACGAGCCCAACGCCTGGTTCCTAATTCAGCGGTGGCAGCTCCCTCAAGAACTTGCGTCCCAAATCACTGGACTGCGCTCCGGTCACAGGCATCTGTAGGCCCATCAATGCGCCCAAATCACTCGCCGCAACCACCGGCACATGCATTTGCGCGGCCTTCTCAATGTCCGTTTCTATCGGATCACCCGGATGTTTCACAGACTGGTCAAATGCTACCACGCAACTGGTATGGATCGAAATATCGTCCGCAGGCGAAGCCCCCAGCAAGCCCAATTCACCCGTGAATTTCTCTGCTCTCTGCATTTCATAACGACCAGCACCCCATGAATAGTAGAGCTTCTTGCCCAACAGGGGAAAGCTCGGCAGAAACGCGTGATCATTTGCAACACGGGCCTTGCGCAGTGCGTCCCGAATCTTGTTGCCATCCTGAAAATCACCCTTCATTTGCTTCAACATCGTCTCGCACTGCAGCCAGCCATTGATAATAGCCATTTGCTTTGCGGTACCCAACCCAGCATCCGCTTCGCCCACTCCGCCATATCGGCGCAATACCAGTTGCAAAGGTGCTGCCGCATCAGCTTTGCCCGTTGCACGATTTTTTGTCCTCAGCATGTAAAGCGTTCTGCACGCCACCTCCACCGCTTTGTCTTCGCTGCCAATAATGTCGCCATCTGTCCATTTCATAGGGATCTTGAGTTCTTTGGTAAAGAATTGATTGAGCAGTGGCAATGTTGACTGCTGTACCTGGCCAAAGCCTAGGCCTATTTTTCCCGTGGCGCCTCCTATCTGCGCCCGGTTCTCAAACAAAGTCTCCTCCCAAAAGATGGCGAGCAACAGCTCATCGGAGAAGAATTGGCGATACGCATTGTTGTCCAGCACCAGTCCGAGCATTTTCCGAAAAGTAAGACGTTTTGCCATTACCATTATGAAACAATGGATAAAGTCGTTTTGTCAACGGGAATCGTCTTCTCAGCGCGTATGCATGAAGGGATTTTCACAGTTCGGGGCGTTGGTGGGTAACAAATAAATGCCATCGCTTTGGTCAGGTTGTCTTCGCCCATAGCGGCGGCAACCCCCCCAGCCGTCGGTCAATGAGCCTGAACTCGGAAGTTCATGCTCCGTGAGCAGGTCCAAACGGAACAGGAAACACATGTTGCCTGAGTCGATGTCGCCGACAGGTGGCTGGTCCAAACCGCCCCCTGACACTCCCGAAGTCGCCCAAGCCAGACTCTTCTCGCTGGTAACGACAGCCTATCCGCCCTACAGCACATCCGCATTATCTCCGTTGCAGGCGGGTGCGCAGAAAGCAAATTCTTATCAGTAATTCTTATCAGTTCCTTCGCCACCTCGGTGCCTGGCACGACCCGCCGGCCAGACCGCCTCCACAGGGCGTGCGCGGTCCCTACACCTACGAGCCCTGCCTGGACGCCGACCCCATGCCTGATTACGAAAACGTGCTCACGGATTGAAAGCCCCTTCCGCCGGATGGGGTGCCGCCGAAACCATGCTTGCCCCGCCCATCACCCGCGCCCGCCCAGGCCCCAAATGCGACGCCCCACCC
>JBAXTC010000085.1:0-16479 GCA_037130375.1 Verrucomicrobiota bacterium
ACTGCCTGGCAGTGCAAGGCTCGTGATCGGTACATCGGCTGGGACGCCGCCACCCTATCTGCCCACCTGCCGCAAACAGGGCCGCAACATTTGGGAAGCTTGCTATCAGGCGGTGATCGGCCAGGTATTCATGGCCAATGTCCCCGCTTCCGGTCCATGAATCGGTAAACCGGCGGCACGGCGCGCCTTGCACGATCGCTCGCAAATAGGCAGGTTTGTCCGCCAAACCTGCCCGCCACACCACACTCCCGGCCAAGGCGCTTGGTTGATTTGACTTTTGACATGAATAGTTACGCCCGGTCTATAGACATGCCGCCCCTGCGGGGCTAAACTTTCCTGCTCGCATCCTTCTCCGCGAACGGCTACCTTCGCAACGTATGACAACCTTAACCGCCCATTTCGACGGCAAAGTGATCATCCCGGACCAACCGGTGAGTCTGCCAGTGGATTGTGCCTTGGAGGTGCGCGTGCAACCGCTGCAGAAGCGCGTCCCACTTGCTGCCGAGGACCGTCCGCTCATGAAGTTGGTCAAACTGCTTGAGGAACTTCCGGACAACCCGGATGCGCCCACCGATGGCGCGGCTCAACACGACCATTATCTCTACGGCCTCCCGAAACGCCCATGATCCTGGCCGACAGTGGCTACCTAATTGCGCTGGCAAAACCCAGGGACGCGCTCCACTCCAGGGCGGTGGCTTGGTCGCGGCTCATCGATGAACCCTTGTTGGTTCCGGAGTGTGTGCTCTGGGAAACAGTGAACTTCTTATCGCCATTGCGGGACCGCACCAAGGCTCAGTGGAGTTGGGTGGAGGGATCCCATCCGGCGCCGAGGGCTTTGATCAAGGAGACGGTGGCGGCGAGGCGTTCTGCGTCCAACAGCACGACGGTTTGTTCGTGTGATAGCGCGGAGCCTTGGGCGATGGCGACCTCAAGAAAAGTAATGACGCCGCCTTTGTACTTGGTGAGCGAGATTTCCAGCGTGCGGCGGGCCGACTTTAGGGCGGCACTCTGCTTTTCGAATTGCTGCGTGAGCAGGCGTTGGGCGGCGAGCTGGTCTTCGACTTCCTGGAAAGCACCGAGCACAGTCTGACGGTAGTTGGCGACGGTGGCGTCGTAATTGGCGCGGGCGAAAGCAAGCTGGGCACGGTTGCGGCCGCCGGTGAAGAGTGGCAGCGAAAGTGACGGGCCAACGGACCAGACGCGGTTTTCCCAATTGAAAAGCGTGCTGGCATCAATGGATTGGAACCCGGCCATTCCGTTGAGCATAACGCGCGGATAAAAAGCGGCGCAGGCGATGCCGACATCCGCGTTGGCGGCTGCGACGCGGCGTTCGGCGGCGGCAATGTCAGGACGGCGTTCGAGCAACTCGCTGGGGATTCCGAGGGGGATGCCTGGACCGGCCAGGGGGACGTTTGTCGGAACGTTGACAGCGAAGTAGATGGCAGGTTGGCCACACAGGGTCGCCAGGGCGTGGAGAACCTTGGCGCGTTGCAACTCGACCGCGGGAATTTCCGCTTCGGTGCTGGTGAGCTGGGTTTCGGCTTGCGACACGTCCAGATCGGTGGCGATGCCGCCTCTGCGGCGGTTCTGGGTCAGTTCGAGCGAACGGCGAAAAGCGACGGTCGTCTCCGCCAGCACACGATTTTGGGCATCGAGCGAGCAGAGGGTGATATAGAAGATCGCCACTTGGGCCTGAATGGAGAGCCTGAAGGATTCGAGGTCATCGGCGGAGGCGGTGAGGCTGGCGCGAGCACTTTCGACCGTGCGGCGGACCCGGCCCCAGAGGTCAACTTCCCAACTGGCGTCGAGCGGCACGGCGAAGTTGTTGTAGGTGAAGCTTCGGCTCGAGGAACCGGCGCCGGGAGAACCGTTTCCGCTGGTGCGCTGACGGATGACATCGGGGGTCGCGGCGAGCTGCGGAAAGAAATCAGCCCGGGCGACGCCGACCATGGCGCGAGCCTGCTGGAGGTTGGCGAACGCGGCGGCGAGCTGCTGGTTGTTCGCATTGGCCAGTGTTTCGAGACGGTTCAACTCAGGATCGCCGAAGATGTCCCACCAGGCGCCTCGAGCGAGGTGGGCGGAGGGTTCGGCCGGCTTCCAGATTGCCGCGTTGGTGGGGATAGGGCCGGAAAAGGCGGGCGGCACCGCGTTGGTGCCGAGTGCGGGTGGGCGGTGATAATTGGGGCCGACGGCGCAGCCGGCGAGGAGCAAGGGCAACATCCGAAAACCCCAGAGGCGCCATGGACGCCGAGGAAGACAAGGTTCAGCCGCCTGAAGATTTGTCACAGCATAGTGAGTCGTTTGAGAATCCCTTCCTTTGCTCTTTTCTCTGCGCTCATCGCATCTCCGCGGTTCCATTGCGCGTGCTCCGACCGAATAGAGATGGCTAAGGAGCTTGGACATTCGACTTATTCCAGAGTTTGGAGTTTGGAGTTCGGATTTCATATTCATTCATCACGCGGGGGCCAACTGGACCTTTCGCTGCCGACGCCATGCTTTAACGCGCTGCCCGAGGCTCTCGAAGGTTAGATAGACCACCGGCGTGGTGTAAAGCGTCAGGGTTTGCGAAAGCAACAAGCCGCCGACGACCGCGATGCCCAGCGGCTGGCGCAGTTCCGAGCCGGTACCCATGCCGATGGCCAGGGGCAGCGCGCCGAACAGCGCGGCCATGGTGGTCATCATGATGGGCCGGAAGCGAATGACACAAGCCTTGTAGATCGCGTCACGCGGGCTCAGCCCCTCGTGGCGCTCGGCTTCGAGGGCAAAATCGATCATCATGATGGCGTTCTTCTTGACGATGCCCATGAGCAGAATGATACCGATGAACGAGACCAGCGACAGGTCGAATCCGAAGAACATCAGCGCAAGCAGGGCGCCGACGCCCGCCGACGGGAGGGTCGAGATGATGGTGATTGGGTGAATCAGGCTTTCGTAAAGCATGCCCAAAACCACATAAACGGTGAGCAGAGCGGCGGCAACCAGCAGGGGCGTATTGGACACGGATGCGCGAAAGACCTGGGCGGTGCCCTGGAAACTGCCCAACACGCTGGACGGCATCTTCAATTTCTCGACCGCTCGCTCGACGACATCGGTGGCCTGTCCGAGCGCGATGCCCGGCGCCAGGTTGAAGGAAATGGTGACGGCGGGAAACTGCCCCTGGTGATTGACCGACAGGAACGTGTTGGACGGTTTGAATTGGGCGACGGCGGCGAGCGGCACCTGGAACCCGTTGGTGGACCGGACGTAAATCTGGTTGAGCGCAGACGGGTCGAGCAGGTAACTGGGCTCGACTTCGAGGATGACGTGGAACTGGTTGTATTGCCGGTACATGGTCGAAACTTGCCGCTGGCCAAACGCGTCGTAGAGGGTGTTGTCAATGGCGATGGGCGAGATGCCCAGACGCGCCGCTGCGTCGCGATCAACGACCACCATGGTTTGGAGGCCTCGCGTCTGCTGGTCGCTGCTGACGTCGCGCAGTTCCGGCGAGCGTCGCAACCGGTCCACCAGGAGCGTGGACCAGCGGTTGAGTTCATCGAGGTCGCCCGACTGCAGCGCATACTGAAACTGCGCCCGGCTCATCCGCCCGCCGATGCGGATGTCTTGCGAGGCCTGGAGGAATAGATTGATGCCGCTGACCTCGCTCAATTTCTTGCGCAGGCGGGCGATGACTTGGTCCGCGCTGACTTTCCGTTCCGCCTCCGGCTTGAGAGTAATGAACATGCGGCCGTTGTTGACCGTCGAAGCGCCCCCGCCGGCCCCGATAAAGGAAGCCAGGGAGGCGACCGCCGGGTCGCTGAGAACAATCCGGGCGACCTTCTGCTGCAGTTCGGCCATTGCGGTAAAGGAGATGTCCTGGGCGGCGTCGGTTGCGCCCATAATGATGCCGGTATCTTGCTGGGGGAAGAAGCCCTTTGGGATCGCCCGGTAAAGAACGACCGTGGCCACCAGCGTCAGGAAGGCCACCGCCAGCATGAAGCTGTGATGGAGCAATACCCAACGCAGTCCGGTTTCATAATGGCCCAGCAGCCAGTTAAAGGACTGCTCGCAGGCGCGAATGAAGACGCCGGGTTTGCGGTAAGCCGCTTCTGGTTTCAGGAAGCGGGAACAGAGCATCGGCGTGAGCGTCAGCGAAATGACGCCCGAAACCAGAATGGCGAGGCTCACGGTCACGGCGAATTCGTGGAACAGCCGTCCGATCAGCCCGCCCATAAACAGCAGCGGAATGAACACCGCCACCAACGACGTGCTCATCGAGATCACCGTGAAGCTGATCTGCCGCGCCCCCTTAAAGGCCGCCTCCATCGGCGTGTCGCCGTTTTCGATGAAACGATGGATGTTCTCGATCACCACAATGGCATCGTCCACCACGAACCCGACGGAGATGGTGACAGCCATCAGAGAGAGATTATCGATGCTGTAGTGGCACAAGTACATGAAGGCGAAGGTGCCGGCCAGCGCCAGCGGCACGGTGATGCTGGCGATGAACGTCGGCCAGAACCGCCGCAGGAAAAGGAAGATGACCATCACCACCAGCGCGATGCTGAGCAGAAGCGAGAACTGCACGTCGTGGACCGAGGCGCGGATCGTCATCGTCCGGTCGCTAATCTCACGAATCTTCACCGAGGGGGGAATCCACAGTTGGAGCTGCGGCAGCACGGCGCGAATCCGGTCCACGGTCTCGATCACGTTGGCATCAGACTGTTTGAAGATGATAACGAGCACAGCGCGATTGGTGCCGGACCAACCCGCCACCCGCGTGTTTTCAGTGCCATCGAAGGCCCGGCCCAGGGCGCTGAGCCTGACAGGCGCGTTGCTGCGTTGCGTCAAAATCAGGTTCTGGTAACCCTTGCCCTCCAACAATTGGTCATTGCTGGCCAGCGTGTAGGAAAGTTGGTCGCCGTCAAAACTTCCCTTGGGCGAATCCACGTTCACCTGGCTGAGCAGGGAGCGGACATCTTCCAGGCTCATGCCGGTCGAAGCCAGCGCCCCCGGGTTGACCTGGACGCGCACCGCCGATTTATCGGCTCCGCTGATAATGGCCTGGCTGACCCCTTCAACCTGGCTCAGCCGCTGCCCAATAATGGAGTCGCCGTATTCAAAAACCTGCACGGGTGGCAGGATGTCCGACTGCATCGCCAGGATCATGATGGGGGCATCGGCCGGGTTGATTTTGCGATAGGTCGGCGGGTTTGGCAGATTGATGGGCAAATCACCGGCGGCGGCGTTGATGGCGGCCTGCACGTCGCGCGCCGCACCGTCCACGTTTCGGTCCAGATCAAACTGCACGGTGACCGAGCATCCGCCCAACGTGCTGACGGAGGTGATTTCCGTGACGCCGGCGATTTGGGCCAGGCGACGTTCCAGTGGTGCAGCCAGGGAAGAAGCGACCGTCGCCGGGTCGGCGCCGGGCAACGAGGCCGACACACTGATCATCGGGAAATCCACGCGCGGAATGGCCGCCACCGGCATGAAGTGATACGCGATAATGCCGGCCAGGAACAAGCCGATGGCCAGCAACGAGGTGCCTACCGGACGCCGAATGAATGGCGCGCAGACGTTCATGCTGGCGGAAATACGAAATCCGAATACGGAAATTCAAAGGAAAACCGAAATCCGAATAACACAGCCTGGTGAATCAGGACCGAGGCTGCGATGAAGACCGGGAGGGGAAGAAAATGGGAAGAGCCTGAGACGTTCATGTTTTCAAGCTTCGACATTCGCGGGGATGGTTCCGGCTTCTCCCTTCACGCCGAGGGCCGGCCGCCCGCGCCGGACCCAGCGGCCGAGGCGGTCCAGGTACAGGTAAACGACCGGAGTGGTGTAGAGCGTGATAAGCTGGGAGAGCAGGAGACCGCCGACGATGGAGATGCCCAGCGGGCGGCGCAGCTCGGAGCCGGTGCCCCGCTGCAGCGCCAGCGGCAGCGCGCCGAGCAACGCCGCCATCGTGGTCATCATGATCGGACGAAACCGCAGCAGGCAGGCCTGGTAAATTGACTTCTCCGGCGGCAAACCGGTCGTGCGTTCGGCATCGAGCGCGAAGTCGATCATCATGATGGCGTTCTTCTGGACGATGCCGATTAACAGGATGATGCCGATCAGTGCCACCAGCGAAAGGTTCTCGCCGCACAGCAGCAACGCCAGCAGCGCGCCGACGCCCGCCGATGGCAGGCTCGACAGGATCGTGATGGGATGGACGTAGCTCTCATAGAGCACACCCAGAACGATGTAGATCACGATGATGGCGGCCAGGATCAAGAACGGTTCGCTCTTAAGCGAGGATTGGAATTCCGCGGCACTGCCGGAAAACGTCGCCACAACCGTGTCTGGCAAGCCGATTTCCTTCTCCGCCTGCTGGATCGCCTTTACAGCCTCGCCCAGCGAGCTGCCGGGCTGCAGGTTGAAGGAGAGTGTCACGGCGGGAAACTGGCCCTGGTGGACGATGGTGAGCGGAGCGGTGGCCACTTTCACGGTGGCAAAGGCGTTGAGGGGCACCATCTGCCCGGTGCTGGACTTGACGTAAATCCGGTTCAAGGACTCGGGGTTGAGCTGGTGCTGCGGATCGACCTCGAGGATGACCCGATATTGATTGAGCTGGGTGAAAATCGTGGAGACCTGGCGCTGCCCGAACGCGTCATAAAGTGTGTCGTCGATGGCCTGGGTGCGGACATTCAGGCGCGAGGCCCTCTCGCGGTCCACTTCCACGCTGACTTGCAGGCCGCCGGACTGTTGGTCTGAGGCAACATCAGTCAGTTCCGGCTTGTTGCGCAGCACGTTCAGAAGTCTCGGCGCCCATTCTGACAGCTCCAGCACGTCGGCGTCGGTCAGGGTGTATTGATACTGAGTGCGGCTGATGCGGCTGTCAATCTGCACATCCTGGGCTGCCTGCATGAAGAGGGAAATGCCCTCGACCGAGTCAGTGGCGGCCCGCAGCCGGTCGATGATCTGGCTGGCGCTGGCCTGGCGTCTGTCGCGCGGCTTGAGGTTGATGTAGAGACGGCCGGAATTGACCGTGGGGTTCACGGTGCCGGCGCCGACGAAGGAAGCCACGCTGACGACATCCGGGTCACGCCGCACGATGTTGGCAACGGCCCGCTGGCGTGCGACCATCATCTTGAACGAAATGGACTGGGCCGAGTCGGTGACGCCAACAATCAGGCCGGTGTCCTGCTCGGGCAGCAGGCCTTTGGGCACGATGATATAGAGCCAGATGGTCGCTGCCATGGTCACAATCGCCACCCCCAGCGTGAGTGCCTGGTGTCGCAGCACCCATTGCAGGCTGCGGTCATAAGCATCCAGCAACCCTTGGAACATGCGGTCGGTAAGCAGATACAGACGTCCGTGCTTGGTTTTGTCCTCCGCTTTTAACAGGCGCGCGCACATCATCGGAGTGAGGGTCAGCGACACAACGGCGGAGATGACGACGGCTGCGCTGAGTGTGATGGCAAACTCGCGGAACAGGCGGCCCACAATGCCCGTCATGAAGATCAACGGGATGAAGACCGCGACCAGGGAGACGCTCAGCGAGATGATCGTGAAGCCAATCTGCTTGGCGCCCTTGAGCGCGGCTTGCATGGGGGCTTCACCCCCCTCGATAAAGCGGACGATGTTCTCGATCATCACAATCGCGTCATCGACCACGAACCCGGTTGAAATGGTCAGGGCCATCAGCGAGAGGTTGTCCAGGCTGAAGCCGGCCAGCTTCATAATGCCGAACGTGCCGACCAGGGTTAGCGGCAGAGCCACGCTGGGAATCACCGTAGCCCAGAACTTCCGCAGAAAGACAAAGATCACCATGACGACGAGCAAGATCGCCAGAACGAGCGTGAACTGAACATCCTGCACTGAGGCGCGAATGGTGGCCGTCCGGTCGGTGAGAATGGCAATCTTAACGGCAGGCGGCACTGTCGAACGCAGCTTCGGCAACAACGCTTTCACGCGGTTGGCGGTCTCGATGATGTTGGCGCCAGGCTGACGTTGGATATCCACGATGACGGCGGGCTGGCCGTCCACCCATCCCGCCATGCGGACGTTTTCCACGTTGTCGATCACGTCCCCCACGTCACGCAGGCGGACCGTTGCGCCGTTTTTCGAGACGATGATGACCTCGCGAAATTCCGCCGCGGAAAATATCTGATCGTTGGCATTAATGGCGTATGACTGGCGCGGTCCATCGAAGCTGCCCTTGGGAGCATTCACGTTGTTCTGGATCAATGCGGTGCGCACGTCCTCGAGGCTGAGTCCCTGCGAGGCGAGGGCGGTCGGGTTGATGCGGACTCGCACGGCGGGTTTCTGATTGCCTTCGATGGTCACCAGGCCGACGCCGGTGACTTCGCTGAGCTTTTGCGCAAGGACTGTGTCAGCCAGGTCGTTGACCTTCTCCAGCGGCAGGGTGTCGGAAGTAATTTTCAGCGTGAGGATTGGCGTATCGGCGGGGTTGACCTTGCTGTAGGTGGGCGGGTTGGGCATGCGCGGCAGGACGCCGTTCGCCGCATTCATCGCCGCCTGAACATCCTGGGCGGCAGCGTCGATGTCCCGATCAAGCACGAATTGGAGCGTAATGCTGGCGTTGCCAAACGAGCTGACGGAAGTCATCTGTGCCAGGCCGCTGATCTGACCGAACTGCCGTTCGAGCGGCGTGGTCACCGAGGAAACCATCACGTCCGGGCTCGCCCCGGGATATTGTGCGGTGACCTGAATGGTGGGAAAATCCACTGGTGGCAGCGATGAGATGGGGAGGAGACTGTAGCCCAGCATTCCCATCAGCAGCACGCCAGCCATGAGGAGCGACGTGGCGATCGGGCGGTGAATGAATGGCTCGGAGACGTTCAAAGTCGGAGAGGGTTGGAACTTGCTTGTTCTGGTCGGGACGCGCCCCTGCCAGGTGGATTGGGCCGCTGCACCTTTGCGTCTTTGCGTTGAAAGTCGAATGCCATCTGACGCCTCAGCTCTTGGTCTTACCTCGGGTTTCGGCCTTCGGTTTTCCTTCGGGTTTCGGATTTCGGATTTCGGTTTTCGGATTTCGACTTTCGGCTTTGTCCGTCGCCTCTGCCATCTTAACGTGGGAACCCTGCTGGAGCTTATACTGGCCATCCACGACGATCCGCTCGCCGGGGCGGAGACCTTCCTCGATCACTGTCTCCGCTTGCTCGACCTGGTCTGCGATTATGGGCGCCACCTTCACCGGGCGGACCTCGACCGTCTGGTCATCCTTGATGACAAAGGCAAAATTGCCTTCGGGTCCGCGTTGGATGACCGAATCCGGCACCACGACGCTGTCCTTGCGGACGGCCAGCAGCAAATGGCCATTCACAAACTGACCGGGCCAGAGCCGGAGGTCGGTGTTGGGGAAAGTCGCCTTCAGTTTGATGGTGCCGCTGTTGATGTCAATCTGGTTGTCGATAACGGCGAGCTTGCCTTCGCCAAGGACGGTCGTGTTGTCGCGGCCGATCGCCAGCACGGGGAGGTCGCCACCCAGGAGCCGCATCTGGTCCTGGATACGGGGAAGATTCTGGGCTGCCAGGATGAAGACGACGGAGATGGGCTTAAGTTGGGTAATGACGACCAGGCCGTTGGCGTCGTTGGCGTGAACGATGTTGCCTGCATCGACCTGGCGGATGCCGATGCGCCCGTCGATGGGCGAGACGATGGTGGTGTAGGCGAGTTGGACCTTGGTGCTCTCGATGGCCGCCTGGTCGGCGTTGACCGTCGCTACCAACTGGTTCACCAGCGCCTGCTGCGTGTCGCATTGCTGCTGGGTAACCCCTTCTTTGGCCAGCAAATCGGCGTAGCGCTTCAGGTCCACTCGCGCGTTGGCGAGCTGCGCTTCATCCTGCCCTTTTTTGGCCACTGCCTGCTCCATGGCCGCGCGGTAAGGATCGGGATCAATCTGCGCCAGCACATCACCGGCATGTGCGTCCTGCCCCTCGGTAAAAGCAATCTTCTGCACCTGCCCATCGACCCGGGCGCGGACGGTCACGGTGTTAAACGCCTGGACGGTGCCGATTCCGCCCAGATAGATCGGCACATCCTTTTCGGCGGCCGTGCCCGCCACGACCGGCACCAGCGGCATCTCGAGCCGGCCGGCCCCAGGCCCTTTCTTAGCGGCACCCGCGGCCTGATGCCGCGCCAGCCACACCGCCCCTCCCACCACCACCAGCAGGCACAGCGCAACGATCACCGCCATTTTCCCGCGCGAGGACTCCCGGTTTTCCATGCCCGCTCCTGTTGGCGGGGGACTGGCGCCGGCGGCCACAGGATGCGGAGGTTCAGTCATTTGATCTTTTGTCATTTGAATAGGATTTGCTTCGCTGGTGCGTCATTGGACTCGATTCGGCACAGGCTTGGTCAGGGTGCGTTAGTTGCCGGCCCGTATTTCTTGCGCAAGTAGTCGTGCCGCTCATGTTCCAACACCTCAAATTTCGCCTTCTGCTCGGGGGTCAGCACGATGACCACCTGCTCGTGCAGGTGGGATACGTTGGCGAAGACTCGGTTGGCGGTATCTTTGCGAATCACCTCAACCTGCCGCATCGCCTGCTCGATTATCGGGTCGATCTTCTGCACCTGGTCGGCGGTCAGATCCAGCCGTGACTTGAATCGGGCGCGCAGACGTGTCCCGATCTCCTCCGGCGTGAGCGGCGTGCCGGCGATACGCTGGCCCACCTGCCAGGTGATGAGCGCCCCGCTCCCGCCCCCGGCCAGAAAGATGGCGAGGACGTACAAACCGAGCTTCCATTTGCCGACAAGGTTCATGGATTCAGACTCATTTGGGCTTCGTAGTTGCAAAGGATCGCTTCGTCAGTGGTCATATCGGCGCCAGACGGCGTAAAACTCCAGGCGGCGCTGAACAAGAACACGAGCGTGGCGCAGAGCATCGCGCGGCGGAAGAAGGCGAAGAGGAAGTCCGATTCGTCATCCGTTTCCGCCCTCGGCCAATGAGCCAGCACCCGTGTTTCGAGCCCGAGGGGCGGGGCGCTGGCGGTCTCGGGCGCTGCCTTGGCGGCGGCGTTAAGCAACCTTTGCAATAGTTGGTCAGTTGGTTTCATAGGCTTTCATGGCCCCCTGAACCGGCCGGGCCGGGCAGTGGGGCAGGCGTCTCGCCCTTCTCCGACATCAACTTCTCGAAGTGTTTTCTCAATTTCCGGCGTGCGCGAAAGGCGCGCACTTTAATGACCGGCACGTTCCAGCCGGTGACTTGCCGGACCTCGGCCATCGACCGGCCTTCGAGGTGCAGCAGCGTCATCAGCAACCGATCCGCCGGAGCAAGCTGAGCGAGCAGTTTCTCGACGATCTCCCGCGCCGCCAGGTTCTGGGATGGATCCGCCTCGTCCGGATGGGACATTACCGTTTCCAGGGCCTCGCTCTGTTCTTCGCTCAAGTCGGCCCAGCGCAATTCGGGGCGCGCTTTTTCGGCAGCCAGTTGGTTCAGGCAGGTGTTAATGGCGATGCGCGAGACCCAGTGCTCCAGCGGCACTGTGCCAGAGAACCGGTCAAGATTCGCGAACACTTTCATGAATATGATCTGCACCAAATCTTCCGGGCTTGTGCGCCGGGGCAGGTGCGACCGCACCAGCCGCGCTACCAGCGGATACAAATGCCGAAACATCGCCCGCGCGGCGTCCTCGTCCCGTTGGCGAACCCGTTCCACACAGGCCGCCACGTCGAGATTTTGTTCCGGCATGTTGTTCACCGACGCAACATTGCCATATTGAGTAATGACCGGCTAGTGCCAGAATGGTTACCATCTCAGGGTGGTTTCAAGAAATCGTAGCCGCCGACGGCAGTCGGCGCTAATCTCAGTAATTGAGGAAAAGTGCGCCGACTGCCGTCGGCGGCTACGATTTTGCAGGTTCTTGAATCCGCCCTGTTACCATCTCGACTTATCGGGATCGGTCTTGCCGCAACGAGGGGCATCCATTATGCTGGCAGCCGCGATGTTTTATGAATGGGGAAATCTCTGGAGCACCGAACCGGTTCGACTGACCGGGACGTGACGCATGCCGGCCCTCACGCCACCCCCTCCCGCTGTCAATTGGCGCACCCTTTTGTTCCGGGGGATTCTTCCCATCGACCGCTCACGGCTGAGGCTGGACATCATAGCGGGCATCACCCTGGCGGCGATGAACATCCCGCAGGCGATGGGCTATACCAAGATCGCCGGCACGCCCGCGGTCACCGGCCTTTACACGCTGCTCCTGCCGGTGATTGCGTTCGCTGTTTTTGGCGCTTCGCGGTATTTGGTCGTCGCGGCGGACTCGGCGACGGCGGCGATTCTGGCTGTGGGGGTTGCGCCGCTGGCCGCTGCGGGCAGTCCGAAGTATCTGGCGCTGGCTTCGATGGTGGCGCTGCTCGCAGCGGGTTTTCTTCTGTTGGCAAGGCTGCTGCGGCTCGGGTTTCTCTCGGATTTCCTCTCGCGCACGGTGCTGATCGGTTTTCTGACGGGCGTTGGCATTCAAGTGGGCATCGCCGTGTTGGGCGAGATGCTCGGCATCGAGGTGCATAGCCGCCGGACGGTTGTGCAACTTTGGACCGTGCTCGGCAAGCTGCCGCGCCTGCACTGGCCTACGCTCGCCGTTTCTGTGGGCGTGGTGGCGGTCATCCTCGGCACGCGCCGGTTTGCGCCGCGGCTGCCGGGACCGCTTTTCGCCGTGGGCGGTGCGATCGCGTTAAGCGCGGCGCTGGATTTTGGCGGACACGGCATCGCGTTGCTCGGGCCAGTGGCCGGCGGGTTGCCCCGGCTCGGTTTCCCCGAGGTATCGTGGACCGACGTGGTTACACTTTTGCCGACAGCCGGCGCGTGTTTCGTGATGATCGTGGCGCAGAGCTCGGTGACGGCGCGGGCTTATGCCACCAGGCATCAGCAGACGCTCGATGAGAATCGCGACTTGCTCGGCTTGAGCGCGGCGGAAGCGGCCGCCGCCGTGAGCGGCACTTTCGTCGTGAATGGCAGTCCGACGCAGACCGCCATGGTGGAGACCTGCGGCGGCCGCAGCCAGATCACCCACCTCACCACTGCAGCCGCCGTTGCCCTTGTGCTCCTGCTTTTCACCGGCCCGCTCCGCTACCTGCCCATCTGCACTCTCGGGGCGATTGTCTTTGTCGTGGCGGTGCATCTCATTGACGTGAGCGGGCTGGCCGAGATTTACCGCAAGAAACCGAAAGAGTTCGCATTGGCAGTGACCACCACTGCCACGGTGGTGGTGGTGGGGGTCGAGCAAGGCATCATTCTCGCCCTGGTCTTGTCGCTGCTGCAGCATGTGCGGCGCAGTTATCAGCCGCACACCGCCCTCATTCTTCGTGATCCCACCGACCACTGGCGCATGGAGCCGGTAGCCACAGGCAGCATGCTGACGCCGGGTCTGGTGATGTACTGGTTTGGGGCTGAACTATTCTACGCCAACGCTGCTCATCTCACCGAGGAGACGCACAGGATCGTGAGCGCATCCCCATCTCCGGTGCGGTGGCTGGTCATTGATGGGGGCGCCATCACCGCCATCGACTTCTCAGCCGGCGCAGCACTTAAGGAATTGCAGCAGGACATGGTCAAACAGAACGTCGTGCTGGCGCTGACCCGCGTTAGCCCGGACCTCCGGCGCGACTTGGACCGTCTGGAGTTGACCGCATTGATCGGGGCCAACCACATTTTCTCATCCCGGAAACAATGCCTCCGGGCTTATGAGTCGGCGGGCGGGACCGGGATTGTCGCGCCCGCAAATCCCAGTCCCAGGGCGCCAGGGTGAGACCGAGCCTGTCTCAGGCTCGACAGGTCCCGCCAAAGAGCTTGTCCGATCCGCCAAAACCGCTTAAGATGCGCCCGTGATACTATCGCGATCAAGTCGTTCCGGGACGTTTTCGAACATGCGTCCCGGCGGTCTGCCGCACATTAATATGAAATACATTTTATTGACTGGCTGCCTCGTTCTCGCCACGCACGTGGCTCGATGCGAAGACAAAGCCGCATCCTCAGCCCAGCAACCTGGAGTTCAGGCCTCGGAACCAGCCGCCGGGTTTTCCGGCAAGGTGGTGGAAACCATGAATGCCGCCGGCTATACTTATTTGCTGGTGGACACGGGCGCCAAGAAGCTATGGGCGGCAGCGCCGGCGTTTGCGGTTAAAGTCGGCGATTCGGCCGCGGTGGCGCAGGCGATGGCAATGCCCAAGTATCACAGCAAGACTCTGAACCGGGATTTCGACGTGGTTTACTTTGCAACCGGCGTGGTGGTCAATGGGAATCAGCCCGCGGTCGGCGCCGAAATGCGGGAGCTCCCGAAAAACCATCCGCCGATCGGCAGCGGAGCCGCGACGCCGAAAGTGGATTTCTCCGGCATCAAGAAGGCCGCCGGAGGCAAGACTATTGCGGAGATCTTTGACGGCAAGGCCGCTCTGGGCGGGCAGTCGGTCAAGGTGCGAGGCAAGGTGGTCAAGTATAGCGCCAACATCCTGGGCAAGAATTGGCTTCATATCCGGGATGGCACCGGCAGCGAAGGAAGCAATGATCTGGTGGTTACAACGGCCGCCGATGCCAAGGCCGGTGATAGGGTGGTGGTCTCCGGGGCTGTCTCGCTCAACAAGGACTTTGGCGCCGGGTACAAGTATGCCGTGATTATCGAGGACGCCAAAGTGACGGTTGAGTGAGGGGCTGAAGCAACGGTCTCAGGGCTTGGCTTCGACTAGCGCCACTTTGCCATCGAAATCAGTCGTGAGCACCTGGGTGGAGCTGAGCGCCACGACGGTATTCATCACGCCCGAGCCGAGTTTGTGCTCCCATTTGATGGCGCCGGTCCGGGCGTCAAGGGCCAGGAGCAAATCGTTCTTGGTGCCATAGAATACGACGCCGTCTTTCTCGGCGAGCATGGCGGAGTTGATGTCGTATCCGAAGCCGGCGTTGATCTCCCATAGCTTCTCCGGGTTGGCAGCCGAGGTGGAGAGGGCATAAATGAAATCGTTCATCGCGCGGACGTAAAAACGCGTTTGGTCCTGGGACAAACCGATGGATTCGCGCACCACATAAGTGCCAGTGCGCCAGATCTGTTCGCCGGTCCTGGCGTCGAGGGCGGTCATCTTGCGGTCGGGGGCGACGATGAAGACTTTGCCGTTGGCGGCGACCGGCCAGCAGGCGGCGGGGGAGAGGAGCGTGCCGGGTTTGTCGCCTTTCCATTTCCAGGCCAGTTTGCCGGTCTTGGCGTCGAGGGCATAGAGGTAAGAGTCCCAGGCGCCGAAGATGACTTTGCCGTCATAGACCAGCGGTTTGGTTTCCACAAAACCGGCCAGGCCGTCGAATTGCCACCGGAGTTTGCCCGAAGCGAGATCAAGGGCCCGGAAAACCCCCTCGCTCGAACCGATATACACCATGCCCTCGGCGATGCGCGGGGATGCGACGATGGGCCGGCCGCTGGTATAGCGCCAGACCTCTTTGCCGGTCGCGGCTTCGAGCGCGTAAACGTTCCCGTCTGTCGAGGCAAAGACGACGAGGTTCCCGCTGACGTCGGGGGTGGCATACATGGCGTTTTGGCATTTGAATTTCCACCGGACCTGGCCCGATCTGAGGGCGAGGGCGTAAACGGTGCCCGAGGCGTCACCAACCATCGCCAGGTCTTGCCAAACAGCCGGCGAACTGGAAATGGTATAGCCGGTGTCGTAAGTCCAGAGGATTTTCACATTGGGATAGCGCGAATTGACGGAGAAATCCGGGCGCGGGTACTGGTTGGGGCCGCTCGCATAATCGTGTTTCTGGAGGACGACGGAATGCCAGGGTGGTTTGGTTTCCTGACCGATGGTGTGTTCGGAAGCGGTCAGCTTGCCGTCGTTGATTTCGACGAGGTTGAATCCGCCGACGGGCGCGCGGGCGCGCAGGTTCGAGCGGCCTTCGACGCCCGGAACTCCTTCGAACAAGAAGTGGTGATTGGCGTGGCCGTGGCCGCACAGGATTGCCTGGGTGTTGTATCTCTTGAGCAGGTCCAGCACAACATACCAGTTTGCGATGCCGTCATCGATGGGGTAATGGGTGATGAAAATAATCGGCTGATCCTTGGGCAGCTTTTTCAGAGTCTCATCGAGCCAGCGCACATCCTGTGGCGCCCAGTGGCCGTCGCCCATCTTCATCAGCGGCCCCTGGTGCATGCCGATGAAGCAGAACCCGCCCTGCTCGAATACAAAACGGTCCTGCTGCCAGATTCGCGGGAAATCCGTCGCGCCAGACTCCGACCACTTGGTGTCGTGATTGCCCGGGATGATGTGGCAGGGAATTTTGATGCCATCGAGGATTTCCTTGGCCAGGGTGAGTTGCTCGCGAGAACCGTATTCGGTGACATCGCCGGATACCACGACGAAGCTCAAGCCGGTGAGGGAATTGATGTCGTGAACCGCGGCACGCAAGTCCTGCTCGCCGTTGGTTGATCCGACGTGGGTGTCGCTTAGCCAGGCGAACCGAAAGGGCGCGGATTCGGCGAAAAGTAACAGCGGAAGCAGCAGCAAGAAGCTGAG
>JBAXTC010000850.1:0-3199 GCA_037130375.1 Verrucomicrobiota bacterium
GCTTCCATCGCGCGTAGCTTTTCAGCGAGCGTCATCTCGGCTATTGGCAGTTCAACCGGCATGGCCTCAATCAATTTACTCGGTTTCGGCGCGGCAGCAATCATAAAGCAGAAAGCTTTCGCGTAGTTTTCAAAAGGAGACAAGGTCATTTGGGCAGGTTAGAAAAGAGGATGAGCGGTTTGGTTTTAGGACCGGGCTGGCTAGCCAGGACAGAGTAATGTCCGGAAGGGTGATGACAGAGGATTAGTTTGGTCCCTGGATGAGCTTGGACGCGTACGCTTTGAGCGCCGATTGGGATGCGACCATCGGCGGCGACTCTGATAGGCGTACGGAGGCTCCAGACAAAGGGCCACCAAGGACAGACGGGGATCGGCCGCAAAACGGAACGTTTCTCTTTCAGGGCGAGATTCCAGGCATGGGAGGGTTTCATTTTGAGTTCGCGGTGGACCTCATGGTGGTTGCGGTGGATCCGGAGGTTCTGGATCTGAGGATTGGCCTGGTCGATGTCGACGATCTGCTCGCTGGCAAAAAAGGCAGGCAGACGCTCCTGCCAAAAGAAGTGACTACGTTCGACTTTCCCTTTGGCCTGCGGGGTTGGGGCATAGCGAAAGCTGATGCCGTAGAAGTGGAGGGCCTGGCCCAGTTGGGTAAGGGCTTGGGGGTCATGAGTGAAGAAGAAGCTGTGATAATCGACGTAGATTTCCAGCGGCAGTCCGTATTGGATAAAGGCGGCCGGCAGGAAATCCAAATAGGCCAGGAGGAGTTCGCGCTCATAGATTTTGGAGCCGGTGAAGACACGGCTGCAATCATCGAGCATGTTGATCATTGGAAAGAGATGCGGGGTGTCGACGAACCACTGGTGAGGCGTGGCGTCCAGTTGCCAGAGTTCACCGATGTGGCTGCGCTGCCAACGTTTGACCGGAGCGTTGGGGCGGCGGTTAGGCTTGGGGTGGTCGAGGTGGTTAGCAATAGCCCAGTGACGGACTTGAGCCCGGTCGAGGCCGTAGTCGCATAAGCGTAGCACCTCGCTAGCGGCGAAGCTCTAAGAGGCCGGGGGTTTGCTGCTGAGCCGTTTGCGCAGGAGGGTCTCCACCTGGGGTGGCCAGTCCGGCGCGTGGTCGCCGCCCGAAACGCCGGGTGTCCATATACTCTCCCGGTGGTGAGCGCAGGCATCCAGGTAGTCGGCGTAGAGCTTGTAGAGGCGAGCTCTGGAAAGGCCCAGGCGATGGGCCACGAGCTGGGCTTCGAGTTTGCCGGCTCGGAAGGCAGCCAGCAGATGACGGATCAGTGGAGCGGCACAGCGATGAAGCAGTTGCCGTTTTTCAGTTTTTCAATCAGTGAGCGTAGCAGAAGCGGGTGGGGTTGTCCCCGAAAAACGGCACGAATGGCGTGTAGTTTTCAAACCTTGAATTTTCTGTAGTTAGCAAACCAGGAATGGATCATTTTGGGCGATTGGTAAAAAGCAGCACCGGTTTCTGGTTTTTGTCGGGCGGTGGGGCCAGGACGGAGTGATGGTCGGTAGGATGGAGGCAGAGGACTATTTTGGTGCCCGGGGGAGGTTCGACACGGAGGCGCTGGGTGCCGATGGGAACGGGGCCATCCGAGCCGACCTTGATTCCAGTGCGTAGGCTCCAAACATAAGGCCACCAAGGGCAACGCGGGACTGGGCGCAGGACGGAGCGTTTTTCGTTCATGGCCAGTTCCCAGGCTCGTTGTGGGGTCATGCGCAATTGGCGGTGGGTTTGGTGGGTGTTGCGGTGGAGTCGCAAAGTTTCGACGTGCGGGTTGGCGATTTGGATCTCGGTGATGTGTTGGCTGGTGAAACAGAGTGGCAGTCGGCCTTGCCAGAATTGGTGTTCATGCTCGATTTTGCCTTTGGCTTGGGGTGTTGGAGCATAAAGGACACTAATGTCGTAGAACTTGAGCGCGGCACCGAGTTGGGTGAGCGCATCGGGATTGTGCGGGAAAAAGATGGCGTGATAATCGACGTACATTTGCAGCGGCCGTCCGTAGCTCAAGAAAGCGGCGGGAAGGAAATCGAGGTAGGAGAGCAGGAGTTCTGGGCCATAGATTTTGGAATCGACGAACACGCGGCTACAATCGTCGAGCATATTAAGCATGGGAAAGTCCAGCAAGCATGGGGGGAACCAGCGATGGGGCGAAGCGTCTAATTGCCAGAGTTGGCCGATCTGGGAGCCCTGCCAGCGACGCACTGGAGCGTGTGGGCGTTTGGGCGGATTGGGCTGGACCAAGCCATTTTGAATGGCCCAGCGGCGGACCTGGGCGCGGTCGAGCTTGAAGGAGTGCAGGCGCAAGGCTTGGGAGGCGGCGAAGCTGTACGGGCAAGGCGGGGAGCAGATCAGGCGTTTTTTGAGCAGGTCGGTGACCAACTCGGGCCAAGGGATGGTGTGGTCGCCACCCGAGCTTCCCGGGATCCACAAATGGGCTTTCTTTGGTGCGCAGGCCCGCAGGTAAATGGTGGAGAGCGTATAGAGGGGACTGCTGGTCACATCGAGTTGTTGGGCAGCTTCGGTGGCCGTCAGGGAATGCTGCCGGAAGGCAGCCAGCAGATGCCGGATGAAGGAAGGCGCGTGGCGATTAGATAATTGCGGATACTTTTCAAGGACATAAGTTGTGCCACCCGCATCCCCACGTCTGGTAGCTGCGCAGAAACTTCGAGGTTTGCTAACTACAGAATCTCTCAAGGTTTGCTTGCCCCACGACACGAAAAACGGCACGAAAAACGACATGCCGTTGAAGGGATGCGGGCAGCCAACCCGGTGCGCCCGTCCGCCCCTTCGGCTCCGCTTCGTCTTTGGCGCCTAGCGGCGCCAAAGACGAAGCGGAGCCGAAGGCGCGGACGGGGAGGGTTGGGGAGCGTCCTGTGGGGAACGGAAGTCTTGTTTTGCTCGCACAGTGTCTCCTTTTGCTAACTACAAAATGTCTCCTTTTGCTAACACGGCTGTCTCCTTTTGCTCGCACCGCGACATCATAAAGCAGAAAGCAGAGGCCAGAGGCAGGCACTCAAAAAGCCAAAACGCTGAAACACTGACATGCTGAAAACAGAGATCAGAGGTCAGAGGACGCAGGACATTCTGAAACGCTGAAAAGCTGAAAAGCTGAAATCCTGAAATGCTGAAATCATGGACCAGAGGCGTTTTCCGACGCTCTTGGTCCTGTCCGCCAATACGTCGCGCAA
>JBAXTC010000851.1:0-3184 GCA_037130375.1 Verrucomicrobiota bacterium
CTAGGCGAGTTCCAGCCGCTCGAACTTCTTGCAACCGGCGAATTAATCAACGGCCGGCTGGCAGAGCCAGGCACGGCGGAGGCCAAAAAGGACCTGGCATGGAAGACAGGCGCAAGACTCTTTGTAAGTCCCGGGTTCGGAAGAGCGACTGATTCCTGTTTCTATCTCCCGATTGGCTCTTCGATTCCTGACTGCATCAATGCCCTTGACGCCGAATTGAGCCGTCGCGGCCTTACCACACTTGACTACCATCGGGCGACCCGCGGCATCGGCACACTCGAAAAACAGTTGCGTGAAAGCCAGATCTCTTTGGATGAGGCCGAGGCCAGGTTGAGACGGTATGAATCCGCCTTCCGTTCGAGCCCGCACGACGCCGCACGAGAAGGCTTGAAACAATGTATCCTCTTGCTCGCAGCCGTTGCAAACCACCGGGGAGAGCCGCTCGAGGCCCTCTCGGCTGAGGAGCAGGTATCCCTCGCTGAACTGGCTCATGGAGACCCCCTCCTCTACACGAAGGCAATCGCCTTTCAGGTCGTAAGCCTGACAGACCTTCGCTCTCTCGAAAAGGCCGAGCAGCTTGCCCGCGCGCTGCTGACCTGGATCGACCAGGAGTTTCGCGGCAGCCAGGAAACCAAAATCCGGTGCCGCATGATCGCCTGCGGGGCACTGGGCGGCCAGCCCCTCTTGAATTTAGCCTTGCAGGCCCCCGAACGGACCGATGAGAGCCTGATGTTTCTGCAGCGGGCCCTGGAGCACGCAATCGAGCTGAACGACCCGCGCGAAATTGGGGTGGACCTCGCTCAGGTTGCCCTTGGCCACTCTTTACTGAAACCCGAAACCAGCCGTGAACAATGCGATCTCGCCGAGGAACGAATACGCCGATTGCCTGGACAGTCTCCCCTGGTCAGCATCCAATACCTCCATCGCGCCCGGCTCCTGGGAGCGTTTCGACAACTCCTCACAACGGCAAAAGGCCCCCCGGATTTCGATTCCTGGCCGCTGCCCGACTCTCAGATTCCTTGGCTCCATGCCTCAGCCCTCAAATACCGCGGGGCGCTCTTTGCGGCAGCCGGGCAAACAAAGCAGGCTCTGCATGATTTTGATCGAGCGTATGGTTTGCTCGAAAGTGTAAGCCCTCCACTCATTCGGTTTATTGCAGCAACCGCGGCGTTGCAGGCCGGCGAAAGTTTATGGAAGGTGCGCCGCAAAGAAGCTCGGGAATTCCTCCACAAGGCGAAAGCAGGCTTCCCTCCCTTTGCCCCGTATTTTCATGAACCCGGCTGGGTGGAGAAATGGCGGCAACGGTGTGATGGCTTGCTGCTCGGAAAACAAACCAGCCAATTGCCTCATCCGCAACGCGAGTTCATCTACTAAATACTGTGGCTCAGGAGGTGGGTGGATGGTCCGAACGAATTGTGCGGCGAAGGCTGCGCTCCAATATGCGGCCCATCAACGCGCCAAAGGTCTCTTCAGAATGATCACCGTCGTGGGTGTCTTATCCCCGGCAGCGGTATTGTCAATTGAGAAGCAAAACGTGCCGCAAATCAAAGCAAGCACAAAATCAATCAAAGTGTTAGCCCCATTTCCGCAAAACGCAACAAGGCCTCCGCGTTGCCGATGGCGTCACTGACCGGGGTATGGTCGTGGGGGGGCTGTCGGCACAGATGAGTGTTTCAAGGGCACCGGGCCATCGCTTTCCACATCTACTACTACGATATAATTCATTTTTTTGCTCTCATGCCCGACTGTTTAATCCGCTCAAGCCCCCAATGCCGAGTTGTTTCGTGCGAACCATGCTTTTGCCATCCCAGAGACTTCATCTTGGATTGTGGCGGATCTTCCGGAGCCTGACCAGAGCGAATCTGCGCCTTCGCCGGTCCCGTGCGCATCTCAGCAGGTTCCTGAATCCGCCAGGGGAGACGCCAAGGGCGTCATTCATACCAGCCCAGGGCATCGCCCTGGGTTCATCAGCCCAACACAAAACCCCATCAGCGCTGAAAGCGCGATTCATCCTCGCCGCCACCCGCCGGGTGAACACCCCTTGCACCGCAATCCCTTCTTTATCCTGTTATCCTGAAATCCGTGGTTTATCTAAATCCGGCAGGTCAGAAACCCCGGATGACAGGGTGGGAACGGGCTTCGTCATGGTCGAGAACCTCTTTCGCCGCCACCTGCCGAGTGAACACCCCATCGCCTGGCCCTGCAATCCCTTCTTTATCCGCGATGGTATCCTGAAATCCGTGGTTCTACCTCATGTTTTTGGGTTTAATTCCCATGAAATCGCTGGCTTCGACCAATTCTGTCTTGCGCCCACAAACCAGACCGTTCTCCCTGGTAACTTCAGCCTATCCGCCCCGCAGCGCATATAGAAAACCTCCGGGATTCCTCCGTTGCACCTCCGTTGCATCTACGTTGCACCTCCGTTACACCTCCGTAGTACCTCCGTTACACCTCCGTTACACCTCCGTATCGCCTATGGAGGTACTACGGAGGTGTAACGGAGGTACTACGGAGGTACTACGGAGGTACTACGGAGGTGCAACGGTGCAAGGGGGCGGTGCGAACCAGCCAAAACTGGGCGAAATCGACCCAGCGAAAAGCCGGTAGTTGAGAGTTATGTCACAAACAAACCCACGCAAACTGGTAATATGGGCTTGTTTGCGAAAGTACTCTTAACTGTGGTAGAATTGTCAGGTGGCTGGTTTTAATTCACCCGGTGACAGCGACGGATGTGCAACGGAGGCACTCCATCGCCAAACTGCCTTTGGCGGGGCAGAAAACCATGCGCTGCACCGTCTCCTCGTTTGACAACGGGACAATCGCCAGGAACCGGAGCAAGCTCTCGACTTAGGCGCTTGGCAGCCGGCAGCGCGAGGTCAATCTGGTATGTGACGACCGGTGGCGCTTCATCCAGTGTTCCGGAATATGTTGCCATGCCTGGATTGTGGCGGAGCTTCCGGAGCCTGACCAGAGCGAATCCGCGCTTGAATCCGCCCTGCCACCCCCTTCCCCCCTCCCTTCAGTTTCCGTTTTCCCTTCTCCGTTATCTCCGTTTCCTCCTGTTGGTTCATGGGTTTGGGATTGAACAGGAGGAAACGGAGATAACGGAGAAGAGATCAGCGCCGACTCCCGTCGGCGGCTAGTGCGCCTGAGAGGGCGAGGGGATAGGGCGGTGAGAGTCCGC
>JBAXTC010000852.1:0-3184 GCA_037130375.1 Verrucomicrobiota bacterium
GCCGGATTGTGTGGACGCGGCTGGCCCCGGCCTGGCGGGCCGACTCCAGCGCCACATTCAACGCGCTCTGCATAATTGATAACTCGTGCATGTTTATGCCGCAACCGACGAATCGGCCGGTCCTCGATTCCGGGGACCATCCCGCCGCACTCAAGGTATTTCGCAAACGACGGTCTGACAAACGATTTTAACTCTTCACCGCCACCACATGCGGCACCTCTTGGAGGTGTGTGAGGGCAAACAGCATCAAATAGGTGATAAACACGAAAGTGGCGAACAGCAGCGGAAAGGCCAGCGATGTGGAATTCGCCAGCGGGTCAGCTACCCAGTTGCCGATGCCCTGATAAAGCTGCCACGGTTTGAAAAGAACGTCCCAACTGTTGAAGCGCAGGAAGCGGCCCAGGTAAATGCCAAACCCGCTCAAAGCTGCGACCGCTCCGATGAAAAACCAGCTTGCCGCCCGCCCGAACATCTGCGCGACCACTGACTGCATGAGGTATAACGACACGAAACCCAGCACCAGCCCCGTCAGGGCGCATAACAATATCAGACTTAAATCCACCCAGAAATGCGGGTAAAAACGCGTCGTCAGATGAATCAAATCGGTGAAAATATACGGAGCGTTCGGGAAGAACAGCAGCCAGGCCACTGACAGCCCCAGGAACTGCCAATTTCGTCCCGAGGCACTCTGGTATTTCTCACAGGCCAGCAGCGAGAAAATCATCGGCAGCCAGGCCAGAAACAGATTCCAGATGAGAAACGAGTAGTGAATGTTGCCAGTCGAGACGATCCGCGCAAGCACCAGCGCCCCGCTGGTGCCGGAAGCGATTATCAAGGCGAGAACCGGCATGGCCGTTTCACGTCTAAAAGCAAGTCTCAAAAGTCTCATGACAGTTCGGTTTCGACCGATTCCGACCGTTTACTACTCAATGTTTCATGGAATGGACGTAATTCACAGCGGCACGCGCCACGCGTTTGCACACATTGGCAACCCGTTGGTGGCGAGCGTGGTGCGCGCCCGGTCGGCCTTCCTTCGCGAAGCCAATTGAACGAGCCAGCATTCGACTTCATCGATGGACGCATCGGGGGTGGACGTGCCGGCGGTGACCCCGACCGTGTGCGCTCCGTCAAACCATGCTTCGCACAAATCGCCCGCCGTTTGCACATGATGAACGCGCAAACAATAGCGGCTGCACGTGTTGACCAGCTCATGAGTGTTGTTGCTGTGGATGCCGCCGATTACCACGACGACATCCGCTGCCTGTGCCAGTTCGAGCGCTGAATTCTGGCGCTGTTTTGTCGGCTGGCAAACCGTGTCGATGAAGCGCACCTCCGAATCGGGAAACCGCCGGCGAATCAATTCCACCAGCCAGCGCACTTTGTCGATGGGCTGGGTGGTTTGCGCCGCAACGCCGAAACGCGGGCGCGGTTGCAGCCCTGAAACGTCCGCCTCGGAGAGCACGACATCGAATTCCTCCAGGTCTTCCGTCAACCCTCGCACTTCGACGCGGTCGCGCTTACCCACAATGACCGGGTGGCAGCCATCCCGCGCCAGCCGGGCGACGGCGCGATGGGCAAGGTGAACCAGCGGGCACGTCGCTTCGATGACGTTCAGCCCGTGCTCACGCGCGCGCCTCATCACCTTTTCCGACGCACCGTGCGCCGTGATCATTACGGTCTGCGTTGCCACCGCGTCAACCTGTTGGGCGATTTTGATGCCCCGGGCACGCAGACCGGAGAGGACGGCTTCGTTATGGACCAGATCACCCAGGATCGTCACTCGTTCGGCGCGGGAGAGGCTCAAGGCCAGGGCGATGGCGTCGCGCACGCCGAAGCACATGCCCAGATGTTCTGCTCGGAGAATTCTCATATATTCACTACCCGAATTGCATTCACTTTGTATCACAAAGTATATGACTGCGCCCAGGTTCCTTCGTTCAAAATCATTTTTGCCCAGGCCGGTTCTGCCGGATGATCTGTTCCAGCAGGTCGATGTAGCTGGTGAAAGCCTTCTTGCCTTCCGCTGTCAGGGAACAGGTGGTCAGCGGACGATTGTTCTGAAACGATTTCGTCACGGACACATAGCCCGTTTCCTGGAGCGTGCGGATATGGGTCGTGAGATTGCCGTCGGTCATGTTCAGGGCATCCCGCATCTCGGTGAACGAGAGCACCGGAGAGGCGGCGAGCATGGACATGATCGCCAGCCGCCCTTTCTCGTGAATGACACGATCTATCTGGAGGAAGGGTTCCGGGTTCACGCGTCATTCCTGCGCTGCTCGGTGAAATAGAGATAAACGCCGTAGGCCAGATGCAGGCCGCCGAAAAAGAAACCCATGATGCCGTGGGCGTAGTCCAGCGGGCGCGCCCAATCGGGAATCCCCAAAGCAAACACGCCGCAGCCAGCAAGTATGAATGCCCAGCCAAAGAGCTTCATCCCGCGGAGCATGAAAAATCCGGCAGCATGAAACGCGCACCCGTAAAGAACCACCCAACTCAGCGGCAGCCAGAACATCCCCATTGCGTCGCCGAGGTCGGCGGGAGCCGATCTGACGTTCATCAGTACCACCGCGCTGATCAGCAGCCCCGCAACCACCGGTGGAAGCAGCGCCTGGATGACGCGACGCGTCGGGGGTGACCAGATAGGCTCGGACTCTTTGAGCGCCTGACGGCGGACCAGCAGGAAGGATCCCGCCATTGTCACCCCGCTCACCCCGGCCCAATAAAGGATGAAGCCGCGCGGCGAGCCAACATTCAGCGCCCAACCCAGCGCGGCAGCCGCAAGGCCGGTCACACCATTGAATATCATGATGGGCGCCAGCGCCCGCCGATAAAGCGCGGCACGCTCCATCAGCGTGCGGATGACTTGCAGATGCTCGGCGGCCCAATTTGATTCCATGACCATACTTTGCACTGCAAAGCACTATTTGGCAAGCCCTCATCTTGACGAGGCGTGGGGCAGATCTCTTACTCTCGCTCTTACTCTTGCTCTTACTCTTGCTCTTACTCTTGCTCTTACTCTTGCTCTTACTCTTGCTCTTACTCTTGCTCTTGCTCTGCCCATGCCGAGTCTCCGAGTCCGTGCCGGGCCAGAGCCAAAGCTAGAGCAAGAGATCTGCCCCACGCCGCTCTCCAAAGTGCGTAGGGTAGGTCTCCGACCTGCCAGTCCACGGAGTCTCCGACTCCG
>JBAXTC010000853.1:0-3180 GCA_037130375.1 Verrucomicrobiota bacterium
GCAGGCAAGCCGGAGTCTCACGCTCCCTCTACGCAAAAACAAGCCATTTCATTCACGCGCCCAGTCGCCGCTGCCCGCCGTGGGGGCCAGAACGGCGGCGGAGCCTTCGCCCAATCGGGCTACCAACCCCGCCGCCGCGCCGCGGCTTCGCTCCGCCCGACCGGCGGAGGCAGGATCCCGGAACTGGAATGGACATGCTCAGACCGCCGGACGACCGTGCGGCCGGCGATTTCAGGCCCGCAAAACTCCATTCTTCGCCTCACCGAACCTCGCCCATCACCACGCGAAAACCGTTGTTGGCATTCGCGTTCGATGGGTTGTTCCTGTCGCGGTTGGCGCAACGCACGTTGCCCGGTTCGTTGTTGAACGAACCGCCCCGCAACACCCGCCAGGCAGACGATCACGTTCCGGTCCCCTTCGCCCGCCAAGCGCCCAGCAGTCGGCCCAGCTCGGCCGTGGCCTCGCAGGCAAACTGCAGCGTGCTGGCGGGCAAAATACTCAATTCGTGCGCCAGCCGTAAAAGCTGGCGCATCTGCCATAACTCGAAATCCGCTTCGGCGAGCGCGTACGGTTCCTTGAGCACGACGGCCCGGCCCAGCCCGCGCTGGAACTCCAGCGCGCTGCGCTCCAGCCGCTCGGTCAGCGTATGCCGGTATTGCCGGGGAAACTTGCTGGTGTGCTGGAACAGCCAGACCTGGAAGTCTCGCGTCTTGACGAACAGGGGCGATTCTTTGCGTTCAGAAGCGGACATCGCGCAACACCTCCCGGACCACGCCGTGCGCATTTGCAAAGCGCGCGTGCGCCAACCAACTCTGCACCGATTGCGTGATTTCCCGCACATCCATCAGGCCCGCCCGCCAGCGCTGGCGGTACTGCCGCATCCGCCGCCGGAACCGATTTACTGCCCCTTTCTCCAGGCGCCGGCCTGAGGGCCGGAGACGAAAGCCCAAAAAACGAACTCCGTGGGCGCAGGGCCGCACGCAAGTCTTCCCCTCATGGACGCGCAACCGCAGGTCCGCCAACTTGCCCGCCACCGCCGCCCGCGCCGCCGCCAGCCGGGCCGGGTCGTCGTCGAACAGGATGAAATCGTCGGCGTACCGGACGTAGTCACGGGGCTGGACCTGTTCGTGGACGAACTGGTCCAGTTCGTTCAACAGCACGTTTGCAAAGAACTGACTGGTGAGGTTCCCGATGGGCAGGCCCTTGGGGCGCTCGGCCGGTGCCAACAGGTCGTCGCCGGCAAACCACAGCGGCGGCGCCTCGGCGGCCAACACCCCGGCACCCGAGTCGAGAATCAGGCCGATGAGCCACCGGACATTGGGGTCCGCCAGCTTGCGCCAGAGCACCGCCCGCATTACGGCGTGATCCACCGACGGGAAGAACTTCACCACATCTCCCTTGAGCAGCCAGCGGCAGTGCCGCACCGCGCGGTGGGCCTGCTCCACCGCCGCATGCGTGCCCTTGCCCACTCGGCACGCAAAGGAACTGGCGCTGAACCGGGCCTCGTAGATCGGCTCCAGCACGTTCACCAGCGCGTGATGCACTACCCGGTCACGAAAGGGTGCCGCCGAAATCAGGCGAGGCTTAGGCTCGCGGATGTGAAAGTGGTGGTAGCGCCCGGGCCGATAGGTCCGCGTAATCAACTCCTCCCGCAGGCGCAGCAGGTTTTCCTCCACGCGGAAATCAAACCAAGCCGCCGGTTCCTGGTAACGTTTGCCCCGGCGGGCCTTGCGGTAGGCCTCCCACAGATTCTCAAACGATGTCACCTGTTCATACAGTTTACGAAAGGTCTTGCCCATAACTCAAATCTTAGAAAAAAATCGCGCCGCTACGCGGCGAGGAAGAAGGAGAAGCAAAAGAAGCACAGAAGTCCAGCAGTTCAGCATCTCAGCACAGGTCCATTCCTCGCCTCACCGAACCTCGCCCATCACCACGCGAAAACCGCCGCTGGCAAACGCGTACGATGGGTCGGTCCCGTCGCGGGAGGCGCAACGCACGCGGCCCGGAGCGTCGGCGAACGAACCGCCCCGCAACACCCGCCAGGCAGAGGTTCCAGTGTAGCACTCCGCTTGTGCCCCCTGGTCATTCCAACCGTCCAAACACCATTCCCACAGGTTGCCCAGCATGTCCGCCAGCCCAAAGCCGTTCCGACCCATCGGCCCGAAGGCATCCACCGGCGATACCCACGCATAACCATCACTCCACGGGAACTTCGTGACCCAAACAGACCCGGGCGGCTTGCCCCCCAGATTGTCGTCGCTAGCGGCGTTCAAGCGCCCCTTGCCCTCCGCCACCACGTCGCCCCACCAAAACTTAGTGCCCTGCCGCCCGCCCCGGCAGGCATATTCCCACTCCGACTCCATCGGCAACCGGCACGCCATCCCTGCGGGCAGCCGCCCAGCCACCCGGACCTTCTCCGTGAGCCATTTGCAAAACGCCTGCGCGTCGTTCCAACTGATGCACGCCACCGGATGCTCGTCCTGCACCGGAAAACCGTAGTTGGGATCGCTCCAACTCTTGCCTTTCACAACCGCCCAAGTGTTCTTGTCCCAGTCCCAGCACCACGCCTCGCCAGCCTTCTCGGCCTCCGTGCAGTAGCTGGTTTCCGCCACAAACCGTTTCCACTGGCCCACGGTCACCTCGGTGCGCCCGGCCCAGAAGCCCTGCCGAATGCGCGTGAGCCGGGGTGTCGCGCCTTCGTCAACGAACCACTCCGCCTTGCCCTGGCCCTCCGGCCCCGCCGCCCAATCGCGCTCCGCCTGCGTGCTGCCCATCAGGAACTCGCCCGCCGGTATGCCGCACAGTTCCAAAGACACTCCACCACCCAGTTCCAGCCGGTGGGTGCCGCCAATCTGGGGGTCTGCCAATCTCCGGGCCTCGGCTTCGCGCTGTTGCCTGGCAGCTTCCTCGCGCGCCTTTTGCTCTGCTTCCTCGCGTTTCCTTTCCGCCTTCTCCGCACATTCCTTGCAGCATCCTTCCGCCTCAGTCCAATGGACCTCGCAAAGATGATCCCGGTGGCAGTGCTGGCACTCGAACGTGGCACCCTCCAGATTCCGCCGCCCGCAGATCGGACACTTGACCTTCACCGCGGTCTCAGAAGGGCGCGGCTGCCCTTGCGTCACCTTGGCCGACCCGCGCAGCAACACCGGCACCCCGCCACTGCGCTTGATCCACGGACGC
>JBAXTC010000854.1:0-3177 GCA_037130375.1 Verrucomicrobiota bacterium
GAGGTGTAACGGAGGTGCAACGGAGGTGCAACGGAGGTGCAACGGAGGTGCAACGTGGATGCAACGTGGATGCAACGAAGCTATCATATCGACGGGCTTCTGATGGTAGCGGCGGAGATAGGACAAAAGTCTCGGCTTCTGATGTCTTGGTCGGCGACGGTAATTTCTCGAAGCGCTGCTCAGTTGGTCGCCTACCCGCTTTCTGGAGTGCCAGTCGGCCCAGATGGCCTGCAAGGAATGGCTGGCCGGACTGATCGCCTACAACAACCTCATCCGCTGGACAAAAACCATGCGGATTCCTGGCGGCATTGGTGATTCTTGTCCGCTCTCGGAGCTCGGCAGCCCCCAATGCGGACAAGAATGTCCAATGCCGACAAGTCGGCACCACCCGCGACGAAAATTCGTCATTTTCAGGGCAATGTCCAATGCCGCTAGGATTTGACCTAATGCCTTTCGGATATTCTGTGGGAGGCCATTGCCCTACGGAACGACGGAAAGACCGGTGGTTCTGCAATCCCAAAGGGATTGTTCGGTGGAATAGCGTTTGATTCAGCGATTTCTGCTTTCCTTGCCCCGTGAAATTGGATTGCAATGCGTTTATGAGGGAACAATCAATGACCATCAAAGAGATGCAGGCCCGATTCACGGGCGAGTGGATCTTGGTGGCGGACCCTCAAACCAATGAGGCTTTGGAAGTCTATTTCAGCTTTCAGCTTTTCAGCTTTTCAGCTTTTGCTCCGGTAATCCGTGGTTTTCCTGTTGCGTCCGCTCTGCCGATTACAAAGGTTTTGCGTCTTTTGCGCCTTTTCGCGGCTATTTTACTAAGTCTCTGCGTTCGTTTTACGCGTTTCCTGCCTTTCCAGAGGTAAAATGGTCGATTCGTCCCGCTTGATGGTCGTTTCGTCCCAAGCTGCTTGCCATGTCAGGGCTGCCTGCTACGCTGCCATCTGAACGATCTCATCGGTCTCATGAAGAGAACGTTGAGAGATATAGTGTATAGTGTATAAAACGAATGAATCGGTTAAAGTCCATGAATACATCCACTCAACATATCGGTTTTGCCGCGCCTATTCGGCGGTGCAAAATAAGCTTCCTTACCACGCTGGCCCTCGCGGCTGTGATCGGCAACGCCGCCGCGGCGACGGTAACGGTCACCAAGGTCGATGATGGCGTCAGCAACATCGGCGCGTCCGGGACCTTTTACTGGGCGCTGACCAACTGCCACCCTGGCGATACGATCGCCTTCAATATCCCCGGCACGGGACCATTTTATCTTCAGGAGCCTCCCGGCGGTTTTCCGATTATCCATAAGCTGGGCAATCTGCTGATTGACGGCTATACGCAGCCGGGGGCCTCGGCGAACAGCGGTTCGGCCACGCAAAGCAACAACGCGGTCATCAAAATCGTTATTGACGGACGCAACGGCAACGACGTCAGCATGTATGGACCGAGTTATACGGTGGACAACACCGTCCCGCCCATTGATAACACAGGTCCGGCTCAGCAAGGGATACGCAACGGTTTCGGCCTTACCGAGCGGGCGCTCCTGGCGGTTTACCGCTCGACCAACGTGTGGATTCGGGGTCTCGCCTTCATCGGCACCTACAACTCCAGCTATCCTAGCGGAGTGCAGAAGGGCATCTGCTTCGCCCGTGACTACGATAACGACGCCACCATCTACACCGAGCTGCAGGTGCGCGCCCTCCAGGCGTACGCCAGCGGCAGCGATACCCGTGGCCACGTGTCCGGCTGTTGGTTTGGGATTGACCCGGCCTACCCGAACGACTTGAGGAAAATCGGGGGCGCATACTCCTGGATTACACACTACCGGTGTCGGGATGTGACCGATACTGGCCGTCCCTCGCTGCCAAACAACGGCATAATCATCGGCGTAGCCCCGGGCTCTCCCAATCCGCGGGCCGAGTTTAATGTGATGGTCGGGGGCGGCTATCAATGTGATGGTGAACGACTACCCGCTGTTTAATCCCGACGACGGGACAGCTTCTAAATTCGTAAATTGGTGGAGCAACTTCGTGGCCTACGCGGCGGACCCTGTCATTCCCGATGCCTCGATTCCCGTCTTGTCCGGCAGCAGCACCATTTCCACGCTCAGTGGGACGTTTTTGCCTCCGAAGAGCGGCTACCCGAACCTGGTGCTGGACCTGTATGCGCCTGATCCGCAAGGCCTGACCAACGGCATAGCGTTCGGCTATCCTTCCTTCCCCGACGGTTTCGTCCAGGGCCAAACTTACCTGGGGAGTTATCTGATTCCGAACCCGGCGTCCGGCGCCTTCTCGTTGAATATAAGCGGGTTGGGCCTGGCGCACGGCACGAAGGTCACCGCCGCCATTACCTACAGCAGCTTTGCGCGTCCGCAGATCAAGAGCATCACCCGGACAGGCAACAGCACGACCCTGACCTGGACGGGTGATAATGGCGGCCCGTACGCCCTTGGCACGCACGATACAGGAGTCTCAGGGATACAACCCGCGTTGTCTGGTGGTCCCGCTGGCTTCTTCAATGTGCAGAGCGCCAGTGCCGCCACTGGTCCCTATACGACGGCCGGCGTTACGCTCGATAACACGACGACGATCACCGATAGCGCCGGCACGCGCTTCTATCGCATCATCGCCCCTCTCGCCGGCATGACGACGCTGTGCGCGCCACCGGTGACGCTCCCATAAACGGGAATCACAGTTTGCCAATCGAAGGCTCGCCGGAAACGGCGAGCCTCTTTTTTTGGGGCTCTTCAGGTCCGAGCGTGGGGCAGACCTCCGGTCCGATGCCGCCAGGATTTGACCCCAGAGAATACCCACGAAACCGTCCCAAGCCGTTGTCCCGGAGTGACATGCGATCTTTGTCCCGGAGGGATGAGGAGGGTCAAATCCTAGCGGCATTGGACATCCGGTTCGCGCTCCCAAAAATCCAAGATGCGCAGGTGGCTTCCACCCCAATCCCTTCTTTATCCGTGCTATCCGTGAAATCCGTGGTTTTTCTGTTGCGTACGCTCTGCCGATTACAAAGAAACCACGGATTTCGCGGATTACACGGATGGGAAGGGGCTTCGTCATGGTCGAGAACCTCTTTCGGGGCGACTCGCATGGTGAACACCCCTTGCACCGCAATCCCTTCTTTATCCGCGGAACTTAAGCGAGCCACAGCAGGAGGCAACATGGG
>JBAXTC010000855.1:0-3174 GCA_037130375.1 Verrucomicrobiota bacterium
ACCTGGAACGTGGTGAACCCGGCGTCCAGCCGCTGAAGATCGAGCGTCTCGATGGCGTTGGAGAGCGTTGGGCTGTCGATGGTTTTCAGGTGCTCGATCAGATGGGCACTGCGATTCAGACTTGTGTGCATGGCTCTTTTGTGCCGGTGGGAGGGATGGTTGTCAATTTCTCTTTGCTGGCGGGGACTATCATGAGTGAGAATTGCTGGATCGACCCGGACACTTGACAGAGACAATGGCAGAACTACAGTAACTTTCAGTTTCTTGCGGTGGTGAAAGGAACCGGTTAGAAAGGTCGGATTGCTATGAAACGAATCAAATTAGTTCCTGGCTCTGTGGCATTGCGGCCTCGGACAGGCTTCACGTTAATCGAACTGCTGGTCGTGATCGCCATCATCGCCATCCTGGCGGCGCTGCTGTTGCCGGCGTTGGCCAAGGCCAAGGAAAAGGCCAGCCGCATTGTTTGTTCGAGCAACCTGCGCCAATTGGGCATGGCGATGGCGATGTACACCCATGATAACAATGATTACATGCCGTGGATGCAGTGGCACAATAGCTACGGACCGAGTTGGATTTACATGCCTAAGAATGGGGCCGCACCCGATCCTTATAAGCTGAATGCGGCGACAGGTGTCCTTGACGATAATCCTGCGGACATGCCATACGTCCAGCAGGGCCTGTACTTTCCTTACATCAAGAACCGCGATGTTTTTTATTGTCCGCTCGATAAGAAGAGCGCTGATAATTTCAAACGCCGCATCCAACGTGTGTCCAGTTACATCATGAACGGTGCCGTTGGTGGATTTGCCGATTTCAATCGCGCCAAGCAGCACAAGCTCAGTCAATTCAAGCCGGATGCCTACTGTCAGTGGGAACCGAAAGTAAACAACTACGGCAGTTTTTTCGCGTACAACTCGGGTCTGGATGCCAGCCAGTACCCACAAGGCGATGAGGGCATTGGGGATCGGCATGTGAAAGGCGCTTGCATCCTGGCCTTCGACACGCATGTGGTGTTCATCGCCCTCGCCAAGTTCACCCAGGAGGGGAAAAACTATCCCGGCTTGCTTTGGTGCAACCCGGACACCCGAATGGGCAATTAGCAGACTCCATTGTGGCAGGCCGCCGCAGGGATTGGACGGCCTCGGCTTGCTCCGCACACTCTGATTGAGCCTGGTTGGGGGTGGCAAAAAAGGGCAAAGGATTGGCAATTGACGAGTAGCGCAAGGGCGTAAAAAGGCGGCATTAATTCAAGGTACAAAGTGCTTGTGCCATGAACCCGAAATCAACGTTCAGTGTCCGCTGGTCGCGCGGCGAACAGATTCTCCGCGACCCTTCACAAAACAAGGATGTAGCTTTCACGCAGGCCGAGCGCCGGCAGTTGGGGGTGGAAGGGCTGCTGCCACCGGCAGTGCTCACCATCCAACAGCAGGTGGCGATGGAGTTGGAGCACATCTTCTCCAAGAGCGACCCCCTCGAACAGTACATCGGCCTCATTGCGCTGCTGGACAGGAATGAAGTTCTGTTTTATCGGCTGCTGGTCGAGAACCTCGAGCGCCTCACGCCGATTATTTACACCCCAACCGTCGGCCTGGCCTGCCAGCATTACAGTCACATCTACCGCCGCCCGCGCGGGTTGTTCATTTGTCCGAGCGACCGCGGCCAAATCGCCGAGCGGCTGCACAACTTCCGTCAGCGGGATGTCCGGCTGATTGTGGTGACGGACAATGAACGCATCCTCGGGCTGGGGGATCAAGGCGCTGGCGGCATGGCGATTCCGGTCGGGAAACTGGTGTTGTATTCGGCGGGCGCCGGCATCCCTCCGGCGCTCACCCTGCCGATCAGCCTGGATGTCGGCACGGACAATGGCGCGTTGCTCGAGGATCCGTTCTATCTTGGCCATCGCGGGCGGCGGTTGCGCGGGCCGGAATATGATGCGTTTATCGAGGAATTCGTGCAAGCGGTCAAGAATGTTTTTCCGCGCGCGTTGTTGCAATGGGAAGATTTCAAGAAGGCCAACGCTTTCCGGCTTCTCGGACGTTACGCGGGCCGGCTGCCCAGTTTTAACGATGACATTCAGGGAACCTCGGCGGTGACGCTGGCGGGCGTTCTGTCCGGGCTGCGCCTCACCGGGCAGCCTTTGCGCGAACAGCGGTTCTTATTAGTCGGCTCAGGGGCTGCGGGAGTGGGCATAGGCCGGCTGCTCCGCACGGCGTTGCTGGCCGAAGGTCTCACGGAGGCCGAGGTGCGCCAACGCCAGATTTTCATCGACTCGGGGGGCGTTGTCTGGGAAGGGCGCGGGGATGTGGAAGCCCATAAGCGCGAAGTCGCCTTGCGCAAGGAGGAGTTGTTGGCCATCGGCTTGTCCGACCCGCCTCCGACATTGCTGGATAAGATAATTCTGGCCGTGCGGCCTACGGTCCTCATCGGCACGACCGGCCAGCCGGGCGACTTCACGCCGGCGGCGATTCGCGCGATGGCCGACCACTGTGAGCGGCCATTGATCTTCCCGCTCAGCAATCCGACCAGCAAGGCTGAATGCACGCCGTCGGAAGCTCTGCAACATTCAGACGGCCGGGCTTTGGTTGCAACCGGCTCGCCCTTCGACCCGGTCGTTTTCCAGGGGCACAAATACGTGATCGGCCAGTGCAACAACGCGTTCGTTTTCCCGGGCGTCGGTCTGGGCGGACTGATTAGCGAGGCCAGCCGGATGACTGACTCGATGTTCCTCGCCGCCGCCCGCGCCCTGGCGAACTTCACCCGGTCGAATGACCCGACCGACGGCTCCTTGTATCCACGCCTGCGCGAGTTGCGCGCCGTCAGCCAAATCATTGCTTTCAAAGTCGCTCAGACCGCTCGCGATGAAGGCTTCGGCCGCAGCCTCGACGATGAGGCGCTCAAGGCGGCGATTGAGGACTTCTGCTGGTTCCCCAACTACCCCGCGTCCGACCACACCCCACCCGGCACAGCAACTGTATAGTTCAGGCGGGCGTCCTCGCTCAAGAAGGGCGACTTGCTGTTCTTCGGGCACCGCGCCCGGCGTGGCAAGCCGGAACGGGTGGTTCACGTGGGCATTTATCTCGGGAACAAGCTGTTCATCCACTCCTCCGAACGGGTGCATATCAGCAGCCTCGATCCCAACTCACCCATTCGCGACGAAAACCGCATCCAGACCCT
>JBAXTC010000856.1:0-3158 GCA_037130375.1 Verrucomicrobiota bacterium
CTTTCGGGGCTTCGTTTGACGCAGGAGCTGCCGTTCACCCGTTTCTGGCCATTTCCTATCCAACCATCCATTGCCGAGGCAGGACTTGCACCTGCAAGTATGTCAAAGGTTGAAGGCTGCACATAGGAAATTGGTTTTTGGGCGCCCGCAGGTACTGGGCGCTGCGCGGGTAGCTCGTTGGTGGCCGGATGGTACATGATCTCGTTGAAGACCACGACGCAGTCGGCCTTGGCCGCCGAGCCCAGGGCGCAGAGCAGGATGACCGCAAAAGCACACAGAGAACGCAAATAGAGTCGGATCATAATCCGGCGCGGCTAACTCAACCGGGCCGGGCAAATGAGCAGGAATTCCAAAGGCTTCACCGTCCCAATTTGTCCCTCCAGCCGCGAGTTCTCGGGCAACACGGCGATCAGTGCTCTACCCGTGCCGGCAATTGCTTAACACTTGTGGCGAAGTTCTCGACGAAGCTCACACACTGGGCGACCTCCTGAACCAGTTGCGGGGACTGGTGCTCATACTCCACCGTCATCACCCCGCGCCATTTCCAATCGTATAGCTGTTTGAGTATGGCGGAGCAGTTCGCTTGGCCGGTGCCGAGGGGCACATCCCGGCTGTCGCGCTTGCCCGATTCGGCCGCGTCTTTCAAATGCACCGTGATAATCCGCTTCTGGTATTTCCTCAGGCTGTCCCGGGTGTTCAGACCCGACCTCACCCAGTGGCCGGTGTCGGGACAAGCGCCGATCCGAGGGCTTCGCCCGTCGCAGGCATTGATTAAAGTGTCTGGATTCCAGTACCTGGAGCCTGAGCCTTCCGGATGATTATGGATCGCCAGGTTGATTTTGTATTCCTGACACAGGCCGTCGAGCGTCTCAAACATCTCCGTCGGCGGCTCGCCAACCAGGGTCTCGACTCCCATCTCTTTGGCGAAATCGAAGATCTTGGGGTAGGCGCTCTTATCCGCTTCGATCGGGGCATAGTAGTTCGGCATACTGATCCCCAGATCATTCATGCGCTGTTTCATCTCCCGACGCTGGTCGGTGGACAAGCCCTCACTGGTCTTAAGATCCTGCCGTTCCTTGCTCAACGGCAAGAAGAACGCCGGCTCAACCCGGCACACGCCCATATTCGCCAGGACCTCCAGCGCCTCATAAAAGCTGCGGTCGCGGAACGTGTAGAGCTGGCAGCAGATGCGCCACCCGAGCTTCTCCGCGTTGGGGGTGCTGAGCCTAGCCGGCTTGCCGGCAGGCTGATCAGCGGCCCAGGACAGAGAACTCATTGCGAGCGCTGCGCTGGTGCCCGAGGTAATTGCCCGTCCCAGGAACTCGCGGCGATTGTAGTAATTTGATGTCATGGTCATTCCTTCATCCGATTGGTTAACGTTTTTCTGTAAGCTTGCTGTCATCACTCTGATCTTACCAGTGCATGCTGTCATTGCCATAAAATACCTGTGAAGCTAAAATGGTCGAGTGGAGCGGAGGCGCGACATGATTAGGCCAATGACTTCCAATGGTTCTGCCCTTTCGAGCATCGTGGCAAACAGTCATCAGGCCATCCACTTCGTTTCCTCCGCCCCCTCTATTCATTCCGTACGGCGGGTTTTCCCTCAGTACGGCTGGAAGTCAGCCTTGTCCTCCTGCGCCCTTCCGAAACCTTTCGGGGCTTCGTTTGACGCAGGAGCTGCCGTTCACCCGTTTCTACCCATTTCCTATCCAACCATCCATTGCCGAGGCAGGACTTGCACCTGCAAGTATGTCAAAGGTTGAAGGCTGCACATAGGAAATTGGTTTTTGGGCGCCCGCAGGTACTGGGCGCTGCGCGGGTGACGGCTGTGATGCTGGTCAAGCGGATGATCTCGCGCACTTTGAGGCCAGGGATGGCATAGGATTCGCCGCCGAGAATGAAGGTGAGGTATTTGCCGGCCAGGTTCTGGCCGGTCGCCGCCGTGGTGGGTTCTTTTAGTTCAGTTGTCATAAATATCAATGCCTGGCCCGGCGCTGACGCCGGGAATAAGTTTGTATCGGCAGGAACTGGAAACAGTTGCGGCGACTTCTTTCGTAAGTGCGGTAACTGGATGCCACTTTGTTCCTTGACTAAGCGGGCATCTGTGGGAAATTTCCCATGTGACTACCATTTCAATTGCTGACAAGAACCGCCTTACCGTGCGCGGTGTGATGGACGGGGCCCGTTACTTGGTCAAACAGGAGGGCAACGGCTGGTGGATTGAACCTGCCCCGGAAGCGCGGCGGCGCACCCGTGAGGTCAAGGACGCCAAAAAAGATTTGGCCGACCATTTGGATGCCTTGGTGGCCCACGGCTTCACGTTTGAATCGGCCCAAACTGAAAGCGTTCCGCCATGCCGGTTCTGAAATACCTGGCGGATACGAACGTCGTAAGTGATTACTTCCGTCTTGGCAATCCGGTTAAGGATTGGTTCGCGCGGCATCCCGGAGAAATCGGCATCTCCACCCTCACGCTGGCGGAAATGCGCCGTGGCATTGAACTCAAGGGCTGCCACCACGCTGCGAATGTGGCCCGGCGCTTCACCGCCAGCCACGGCGGCCGAAACAGCGCCGCATTTCTCGTGCCCGACGACCAGAACCAACGGCACATGCAGATGCTCGAAGTCTGAATTCAGGCCGGTTTGCAGGCGCGCAACTGGCAGTCGATGCTGACGATGTGTTGCCGAAGCCAAGCTGACGATTTGCAATAGATTTCGAGCACTAAGGAGGTCGTGGGACCGCCGGGGTTCAGCCGGGTCACCCAGCCATCGAGCTTTTCAACCAAGGCTTTGTGGGCCGAGCAATTCTGGCCGCACGCCGCACATTTGACCGTCCGCATGATACCTTCCTCACGGGCGAAGTGTTCTCTGACATATTTGTTCAGAAATCCGATCATTTGCCCGAGTTGTTCCTTCGCATTCCCCATTTTGAGGGCGTCATCAAGCGCGTTGATCTGGGCGATTAGGGCCTTGTGATCGTTATCAACAACGGAGTAATGAAATGGTCGAGTGGAGCGGAGGCGCGACATGATTAGGCCAATGGCTTCCGATGGTTCTGCCCTTTCGAGCATCGAGGCAAACGGTCATCAGGCCATCCACTTCGTCTCCTCCGCCCCCTCTATTCATTCCGTACGGCGGGTTTTCCCTCAGTACGGCTGGA
>JBAXTC010000857.1:0-3158 GCA_037130375.1 Verrucomicrobiota bacterium
GCGGGGAGGCCATCGCTTCAGAAACAAAGCTGAACACGTCGGCCAGGTTGCTTTTGCCTGAGCCGTTGCGGCCCACGACAAAGAGCGGGTTATCAAAAACGAGTGTCGCCGTGGGGAAGCTCCGAAAACGCTTGATGATGATTTTAGTGATGGGCGCGGAATTCATGTCATTTGCTCATGTTCAGAGGGAGGTTACGGCAGAGGATCATTTCAAGCGAGCCTCCAGTGCAGGGTCGTTTCCTTGCTCACCCGTGCTGCCATCGCCAGTTTGCCTGAATCATTCTTCAGCCGGGAGATCAGCTCCGCTTCGGTCCAACCCAAGCCTCGCATCGTGCGCGGCATGGACCAAAGATGACAAACTCCCCGCTAACCGCAGGCACCAGCCGGACTGCGCGGACCAACCTCCGACCCCTTTAAGGTACGGGCGGCTTTGATCCTGAATTCGGCAGTTGAGTTAGCCGCAAAAGAACGCAGAGAGCGCAAAGAGTCGGAATTCTTTGGGTTCTTTGCGTTCTCTTGCGGCTGCTCCTTCACCCGATATTTGGCGTGATACGACTTCTCCGGGCTTCGAGCTAGATGCGCGGCTCCAGCCGGAGCCGGTGCTCCTTCCCAATCCACGGCAGTTCGAGTTTTTGCTTCTTGGACACAAGTTTCAAAGGTTGCGGAATGCTTGCTCACACGTTGCCCAGACGGCCGGGTGTGTCTGGCGCAGTTCGGAAAGCGGACTTTCTTTCATTCCATTGCCCCGAAAGCACCAGCCGAGAAGGCCGTGATCATCCGCGTCCGTCAGTGCGTGAATGAGCGCTGCCGCATCAGGTGCGTGCTCGGCCACTGTGGCGTCAATGGCTCTTTTGATGCGCCGAAAACTTTTCTGATAGCCGATGTTGACTTCATCACGCTTGTCCAGTTTCAACAGTTCAACGGTCTTTTCACCTTTCGTGGTGGTCCTGCCATCAATATCGGCCAAGGGGAACAGAATCCCGGTCGTGGTGCTGAAATCAAGGAACTGCCAGGGATCATCCATGGTTGGGTCCAAAAGGGCTGGATTGCCATTGTCCAATGGAAACTTGGTTCCTTTGCAGTCCCGGCCGCAGCGGGTGCAGCACAGGAGCAGGTTAAGCCATTGGAACATGCGTTCCGTGTAAACGGACTTCGGCCAGTAGTGCTCGATGTCAGTGCCGGCGGAGTCTGAGCAATACATGCAGCGCTGTCTGCCGCCGGCCATCTGCTTCAACGTGGCCCTCACAGATTTAAGCTTCAGCGTTTGGCAGGCGTTCTTCCATGCCTGGTCCACGTCCAAGGTACCTGCGGCTTGCTCATCGTTTGCACGTTGCTGCCTCCGTTCGAGATACCGGACGACATCGGCAGACAGACCGAGACGGACGACGCGTCGCATGGGTTAGACGTCCTCGCCAGTGTTGACGAACAGTTCGAGCTGTTTGAAGCGCGTCTGCTCGGCCAGATTCAGTTTTCCGGTGGAGCGCTTTTTGCCTTCCAACCGCGCATACTCCGCGCGGGCCTCCACCGCAACGGGCGAGCGCGTGCTCTGGAGGCCAAAAGCCGGGCTGAGCAGAATCGTATCAGGGCGAGAGGCGATGATTTTGTCGCGTTCTGCATCACTTAATCTGCGTGGTTCTCGACCGCTTCCTGGTTCGGGTAACACGAAGAGCCCTCCGGGATCAGCCGCCTGGCAGATGATGGGACTATGCGTGGTGACAAGGAACTGGATGTTGGGGAAATGACGCTTGAGCCAGAAGCCGATCTCGCGCTGCCATTCGGGGTGCAGGTGGGCGTCGATCTCATCAATCAAAACCACCCCAGTGCTCTTGACGAAGAGTCGCCCCTTGGCGTCACGATCCAAAAGACTTTTCAGTCCGTTGTCCTCGTGAGCGTAACTGAGGTGTCGAATGATGTCGGCGAGCAGGGCGAGGGCAGCCCGGTATCCGTCGCTCATTTCACCCCATGACAACTCAACTCCATTGCGGTCAGCCAGCCATAATCCGTCAGCATCCACTCGCTTGATGGTTATCCCGTTGGGCATGAGTTCGTCCTTCAACAGTTCCAGCAGCAGGTTGAGTTCGTCGCGTTCGCGGGAATGGGTGTCCTTGGCAGCCTTGTGGTCCAAGTCCTTGAGCCAACGGTCGGCTGGCGATAGCGAGGCGGCTTCGAGGAACATCGTGGCATACCGCGCGGTCGAACGCTCGACCATGATCTCAGTCGCCTCAGCGGAAGCTCCAAAGACGCGGCGAAAAGGACCGTACCCGCAAGAGAACCAGCCCGTGGTATTCGGCGACCAGATGGTGCGTTCCGGAGAAGTTTTCTTTTGGTTCCCGGTGGCCGACTGCGGCGAATGCATCTCGGTTTGCTTGCCTCCGTTGACGAGTTCCAGCGTGACTGGAAAGATGTTCGCCGGACTCCGTCCTTGGCCATCCAAATCGGCGTCATCAGGGGTACATTTGATCTGGAGTTGAATGGAAGCCTTCTTCTCGGTGCTGGAGGCGCTAATCCATCGGTGCAGGCTTGGTTGCAACGGGCGGCGGGTGTCCGGGCCGACCAGTCCCATCGCAATAGCTTTCAACAGCGTGCTTTTCCCCGAGCCATTATCACCGGTGAAAACGGTCCAGCCGGCATAGGTCTTGTCGGGACGCTGGAGATCAAAGTCGAGGCTTCGGAAGCCGCGAATGTTAATCAGGGTGATCTTGTGAATGTACATGGGAAAATCATATCTGAAGTCAGTTGAGAAGCCAACGAATCGTGAAAAGCTGCTGGATCCCAGTCTTCTGCATGAGTTTCCTTTCGATGTTGGAAATAAATTCCTCCCGCTGAAGGTCCACCTTGTCCTGCGCAACGAAAAGCGAACGGCACTTCTCGTTGCGTTGGGATTCGAGGGCCTTGATCGGCTTCTGGCCGGCGAGCTTTTCCTCCAGCGTCAGCGCCGTTGTAGCGGCGCGGCGTGATTCCTTGATAAGTTTGAGGCTTTGGAGGTGCCCATTTGCAGGCGGGCGGCAATCCACTTGATGGGCAGGGTCGTTTCCTTCCTCACCCGTGCTGCCATCGCCAGTTTGCCTGAATCATTCTTCAGCCGGGAGATCAGCTCCGCTTCGGTCCAACCCAAGCCTCGCATCGTGCGCGTCGTGGACTCCCATCAGGAACTCCGC
>JBAXTC010000858.1:0-3157 GCA_037130375.1 Verrucomicrobiota bacterium
CTGCCGGAAAGTGTGCTCGCAGCGAGATGATCTGTTACCGCGGCAATATCACCAACCTCGTCAATGGACAGGTCGTGAACGTCGGCACCGGCTCGAGTCTGCGGAAATGCAAGATCTTGTTCCAGTCCGAAGGCGCGGAGATATTCTACCGGCGAATCGAGCTGACGCCGCTCAGGAGCATCCAATAGATCACTGGCGTTCGGGCTGGCTTTGTCTGATGGGCGTGCGGCTGCCAGGGGCCGGTGGAGGCCGATGTGCTTGTTGGCTTGAGAATCCTCTGACCGCACAGGGTGATACCGCCGCGCCGACCCTGAGGGTTTGGGTGGTGCAGGGATGGGCGTCGTGAACTATCGCGAGGCCCAAAGCAGCGCCGAGGAGGGGTGCGAGTCGTGCGACGTCGATCAGTTGGTTTCTGAGCTGCCAAAGGCAATTAAGGATAGGACAGCCGATAGTAGGCCTGCGGCGGTTTGTTCGTGAGGTCGGTAAAATCATCCCAGATGTAAATCGAGCCGTCGGCCCAGGCTTGGACGGGCCAGGTTTGCAGCGTGCCGGTGAAGGTCGCGTTCGTGGCGCGCTGGGCTGTGTAGAAATACCACGGCACGCCGGCGAAACTCGCGTTCACTCCACCCGGCACGCTCAAGTCGAGCGCGTTCACCTGACTCGTCGGGCGGGTGATGATGGAAATCGTCGCCGTGCTGGTGGCCGTGACGCCGCTGGTGTCGGCGATGGTGTAGCTGAAACCGTCGGCCAGTGAGTTTGTGGGAATAAGAATCTCTGTGGCTTGGGTTGTGAGCACGAGGCCGTTGGAAGTCGTGGCGCTGACGCCGACGAAGAATACAGGTTCGCCGTCGGGGTCATAATCGCTCCACGTCAGATCGGCGATGTTGATGGCGAGCGGTTGACCGGCAAGCTGGAAGAAGGCACTGCCGAAGGCCAGCGGCGGCGCGTGCGGGGGCGGCGGCGCGGCGAGTTGGACGACAATGTTGTCCACGAAGAAGAGGTAGCTCGGCACGGGACTTTGCGACGGCACTTCAATGTTCACTTTCGTAAACGGCGTCGCCGAGCCGAACGAAAGCACGCCCTCCGGATACGCGCCGGAAACCCATGCGCCACGCGCCGAACCGGTCGCGACCGGATTCGTCATTGCGGAATTCGTGTACGCCGTGACCCGAACGAGTCCGGCGGTGTTGTATTCGCTGGACACCTCGCCAGTGAAGAACGCCATCGTGAAGTTGGTGACCGGCTGGCTGAACTCCACGGCCATGGTGCTACCCCACGTGCTCGGATAAAGGAAATTGCCGGAGAACACACCCGGAACCCAGTAATAGAAGTTGTTCTGGACCGACCAGCCGCCCGCGAGCGTGCTGAACGTCGCCGTGACGCCGTTCTTCGTTTGCGTCGCCGGCATCCCCTGGCCTGGGCCCACCGCAGGCGCGCCGGTGTCGAAATCAAACGTCGCGCTGACGCCGGCGGGCGCGAAGTTCGCCACGAGGCTGCGGTCGGCCGTGAGGTTGAAGCTGTAGTTCGCCGACGTGCTGACGGGCGTGCCAAACTCTGTCCAGTTCACAAACGTGAAACCGGTGTTCGGAGTCGCCGTGACCCTGACGACTGAATTGCTGTTGAACGTGCCGTCGCCGGATGCCGAACCGCCGTAGGCGGGCGACGCGCTGGTCGTAACGGTGAATGCGGAAACGAAATTCGCGACGAGTGTCCGGTTGGTGCGCACCGTGAACGCGTAGTTCGCCGCCGTGCTCACTTGGACACCGTTCTCGGTCCATTTCTGGAAACCCCAGCCGGGATTCGCCGAGGCCACGAGTGCGCAAATGGAATTGCTCGGATAAGTTCCCGCGCCGCCTGCCGTCCCCGCGGCGGGGGGCGAGGCGCTCGCGGTGAGGGTGAAAGATGACGTGGGCGGCACCGGCGGATTGGTATCAATCAACGTGAGGGCCGTTAGCGCGTAATCGCCCCACATGTGGATCTGGTAGGTATCGTATCCACTCAAGGCCGTGGTGTAGGGGAAGCTCATCCCCGCATAGCCGCTGCAGTCATAGGTGAGCGGGTTGTTGAACGCGTCGTTGCCGTTGAGCTGGGGCATGATCTCGAACGCCCCACCCGCGCCGGCGGTGTTGAGAAGAATCTTCCCAGTGAACGCCTGCAGATCAAACACTTTGCCGTCCGCGCGCTTGAGGGTGATGTTCGCGCCGATGCCCAGCAACGGCCCGGCGGTGATGGCCTGCGCCTGCACGCCGGCCGGCCAGAAGATACTGAAAAAGCGCCCGGTCGGCACCCCGCCGCCTGACGACCAATAGCCATCTGCCGAGTAAGTGAAACGGTAATCGCCGCTCTGGATGGTGACGGCATTGATGTTCGAGACAATCAGCGTCGCGGTTTGGGACGGGTTGAAGAAATAGTTGGTCACGGCGATGGCTGGCGAGGCAGCGCCAAGCGCGACTGCGGCCCCGATGGCGAGCAGGAGTCGGTGCAAAATCCTGGCTGCGCGGGAGAGCGGTGCCAGGTTCGTAACGCAAACGTTCATAAGTTTGGGCTGATATTTCATGCTTGAAACCAAGTTGAGGAACCTTAGCACGGGATCAAACTTATGCAAATGACAAGGAGCGGCGCATGGGGATGCAGACGGGGTGGGGTGGCCTTTTCACATAACTCCAGTTCCAACCTCCGGTTTGTCGAAGCTGTCGGTGGCATGACTGAGCATGGCGATCAGGCGATGCCCAGCCCCAGCTTGTTCGACTTCCTTCTTGTCGCAGGTCAGGGAAGCTTCCTCCTCCGATGCGATCAAGTTCACCACCAAAAGCATTTGACTTGAATGCGTGTTGGTATTAATCTAGTCGCAGACTAGTTGTTTTATAGGAAAGGCATTTATGAGCAACCCGATGACCATCGGAGCCTTCGAGGCTAAAACCAAGTTCTCCGAACTCTTGGAGCGAGTGAGCCGGGGCGAGGAGATTACCATCACCAAACACGAGAAACCGGTGGCGCGGCTCGTGCCCTTTGAAAAGCAAAGCCAGGTGGAACTGGCAGATCTCTTTCGGCAGATGGAAGAATTTCGAGCCGGTCATCCCTTGAATCCCAAGGGTCTGGCGAAGGTTTCTTATCGGGATCTGATTGATGGAGGCCGCAAGCGGTGAGCCATCTGGTC
>JBAXTC010000859.1:0-3156 GCA_037130375.1 Verrucomicrobiota bacterium
GGAGTTCATTCCACGCGGTGGGGGTTTCCTCGTGATCGACGCCCAGTCCGAGGATTTTCTCAAGCTGGGGCGAGCTTGCGACATGGTTGGTGGCAACGTCGTAAACGAAGCTGCCCATATTGGCAATTCCCTGTGTCTCATTGAGCTGGGCTATTGCGACGCGAAGTTCCTGCTCTGCCCGCTTCCGCCGGGTGATGTCCATCACCACGGTGCGACACTCCTGACCATCGCGGCCGAGGGTAGTCTCCAGATGCGCAAAGCGCCCAAGCTCGCCATTGGACCCGATGCCGACATCGCAGGCCTGTTCCAATTGGCCCGCAAACACCTGCTGGAGGTGGAGGTTAAAGGCCGGCCGATCTGCCTCGGAGATAAACCCAGCGAACTGCCGGCTCAGCAACTCTGCGCGATCGTGCCCGAGCAAGCGCGCACCAGCCACATTGGTTTGGGTAATCTCTCCCTGGCGTCCCAGGGTGAAGTAACCAACGGGAGCGAAGTCATACAGGTCGCTGTAGCGCGCCACCGATGCTTCCAGTCCCGCGTGCGCTTCCCTGAGTTCTTCGTTCTGGATGTCCAGTTCGACCTGCCGGACCTCCAGTTCCTGGAGGAGTCGCTGCATTTCGCCGGCCGAGCTGAGAACCTTCAGGGGCGGCGTCAGGCTCTGCAAACGAGCTTGGGCGCGGCGACGCAGGTCGGCGGCATCAGTTGACTTCTCAGTTGGCTTTTCAGGTTTCATCGCCTTTGTTCTTCATCCATGTTTTCCAAGAGGGGCAGCGGGATTGGGCATCACCTCCTTCAGCTTTAGTGCGGGTGTCAGATAGCGTTTTAGCGTTATTATTAGCTGTAGATTGCCCGTTCGCAAATCAGTTCAGCAGCAACAACAGCACCTGGGAAAGCCACGGGTAAAGTGTAGTTGTCTTCAATAATGAAAATCAGTTCCTTTCCAGAAACATTTCCATATAATAATTCGTTTCCAAGAGAAAGCCTCAACGGCCTTTTCTGCATTTTCATCTATTAACTCTTTTCATGAAGTCCGGCAAGAATTATTTTCAACCGCAATCCACCCGAAGCAACGCTCTGATACCCCCCCCCCCTTGCTAATTTGCCTTTCTTTGATGGGATAATCACAAAGAGAGGATTTCGCTTTCCAGGCACTAAACGGGCGGAGGTCCGCCAGAGGATTTTGGAGGATATCGACTTGGGGGCCGCGGCCCACGAGCAAGGATGACGGCACGATCTTAATAAAAAGGGTGTGGACTCGGGAGGCCGAAGCCAACAGCAGAACCGAGGCCAGAACGGGACTACTGGTGTGTACTGACCCACTACTGCACCACTATTTGACTTTGGAATCGGATTCTCCGACGACAACCAACCGCATGGTCCACGGCTCGACTGCGGGGAGGACGAAGCGACGGTAAGGCCCAGTGGTGTTGCTGGCGCGGATGACGCGTTCCTTTGCCTGCATGTCAAACACGCGCGCCTCCTCGGCGCTCGTGGCGACGGCCAGGTCGAGTCCATCCGCCGTATCGAAGCTGGCATTCAGTAGCGCGATGGCGGTGCGACCGCGGTTGGGTTCCCGGGCCCAGAGATTCACTTTGTGGTACGACGCGACATAGGCCGGCAGACGATCCCGCGAAAGCCACCGCATTACGGCTTTCATTTGCGCGCTCTTGCTCAGGCTGTGGAGGTGGTCCCAAGGGTAATACCCGCTGACGCAGATGCGGCCGCCCAGCTTATTCTCGTAAACCGCCATGCTACAAGATGATAGCTCCTTGCCGCTGTAATCCACGAGCCGGGCAAGTGTTTCGACCTTGGGGTCATGCTTCTGCAAGACATAACCGACGTAGCCCGACACTCGATAGAACGATTGACGGCAATCCCGTTGACGCTTGACGAACGGTTCGTTAAGCGGATGGGCAGTGAATTCCTCGATGCAGTCAACCGGGCGCGGTTGCTCAGCCGCCATCCCGGTCAACTCCTGAAAGCCGAGCTGATTCAGGAGGTTGAGTGTCTCGACGTCGGTGTAAACTCCGCCCGCCAAGACCTTGCGGATTTCCTCCGGCGACATGGCCGCCACGCTCTGCACAAAAAGGAGCGTCACGGCAGCGGCTCTGGCGCGGTACGCAGCCGGCAGGCCCGTCTCCAAGATCTGCGAGCCCTGGCCCAGATGGCTCATGGCCCACCCTGGATGGTTGATGAAGTCGCCCGCCGCCGCCTGATCTTTATTCCAGGCCGTGTAGATCCCGATCGGCTGGGCGCGTCCAAGATGCCTTGCCATGAGATCATAAAACGCGCGGGTCTGGCGGAGGCGTGCCACCAGAGGCTCGAACTCGTCCAAAGGTTCGTCATTGCCCGAGAGCACGTTGAAGGCGGCACCGCTGCAACCCGCACCTATATGCGAAGCCGCTTCGACGGCGGTGATGTGCGCTGCTTTCTTTAGCCGCTGGTACGGAAAGTTCTCGATCTCCGATTGGATCGACCGCACAGACGGCGGCAGCAGCGAAACCTGGCGTCCAATGTCATGCGACTTGCCCACCATGCCACTTGGGGTGGAATCTTCATAGAACCCGCCGCCGGGTCGCCAATAGACTGGCGACTGATTCGTGCCGGCCAGCGCCTCCTGCATAGTGGCAGCGGCATCCTGCCGCTCACAGGAATAGACTGGCGACTGATTCGTGCCGGCCAGCGCCTCGGCCCAATGATCGAAATCGTAACCCTCGAAAAAGCGATCGCCGGTCATGAATCCCAGTGGCATTCCCGGTTTTGCGGCATGGACGGTTTGCTCGATCAGGGTTAACAGGCGGGTGATGGTCGCGCGGTTGTGGACCAGCCACGCCTTGCGCAAGGCCGTGGACTCCCTGGGGCCGCCTGCGGTGAGCGCCGCGCGCAGGCTGGCCCGCGTGTAATTCGTGCCCGACTCCTTCTCGAAGATCGCCAGACAGTAGTCGCAGAAGCAGGTGAGGCCCAGCGGCATGTGGCCCATCAACCGGACATCGTCATCAACCCAGATGTAGTCGGGATTCGCAGCGGCCACGCACTGGTAGAGCTGCCGCACGTACTGCTGCAAGTTCGGGTCGTTGGGGCAGAAGCTCCCACGACAGACCCCTCCCCCGATGTCGGTCACCGGGGTGTAATTGCCGGAAAGCGAGTTCGGCAGGT
>JBAXTC010000086.1:0-16416 GCA_037130375.1 Verrucomicrobiota bacterium
AAGCCGTGAGGACGTTCATCTCGTCGGCCACATTTTCTTCTGGCGGGCATACTTGGCGTGAGCGGCGGCAAACTCGCCGGATGCAAGAGCACCCATGATGGATATCTCACCGGCAAGAACGGTGGCGGTGCAAATCTCGGCGAACTTGCGGGCCGTCCCCTCGCCGACACAACCCAACATGGCGAGGCATTCATGGGCTGTCGGCAGATGGGTTCCGCCGCCGACGGTTCCGACGATGACGTTCGGCAGCGTGACTGAGGCGTAAAGGTTTCCCTGTTCGGTGATATCCATATCGGTCAAGCCCGTTGCCGCTTCCGAAACACAGGCGGCGTCCTGGCCGCAGGCGATAAACATGGCCGCCAGCGCATTGGCATAGTGGCCCTGAACGCCGATGGACCCGCTCTGGGCCCCGCCCAGCAAGGCAGCGTGGCCGTATTGAATCATCTGGAGCGGCGTGACGTGGATGATTTTCTTGAGGAGTGCCGCCGGGATGACCACCTCGGCAATCACCTTTTTTCCGCGGGCGGACAGAAAAGAAAGCATGGTGGCTTTTTTATCGCCGGACATATTGCCCTCGACATACCATTGATCAGGCTTCACCGGGGCTTTTTCCACGAGGAATCGGCAGAGATGGTCGGTGGCGATGGTGACCATGTTCTGGCCTGCCGCATCGCCGGTTTGATAGTCAAACCCGAGGAAAAGATTTCGGCCGGCCAGGGCGCTTCGGAGTTCGATGAACTTGCAGTGGCCTGATGTTCTGGAGATGCGTTCCTGGAAGGTGGCCGATTCTTTCATGGCGAACTCGAGAAAGAAACAGGCGTCGAAAGTGGACTTGAAGACGAAGCAAGGCGCTCTGGAAATGTTTTCTGTCAGGCACATGGCGGTCGCACCGCCGGCGTGACTGATGACATAGGCGCCGCGATGATAGGAAGCGACGAGCGCGCCCTCACTGGTCGCCATGGGAACAAGAAAGTCGCCGTGGGCCTCGACGCCGTTGATTCTCAGCGGGCCAATAACGGCCACGGGCACCTGGGCAAACCCAACGAGATTCTCGATGTTGTTGGCGAGCGTTTCCGGGGCTGGCCGTCCGGCTTCGCCGGCCAGACAATCCAGGGTAATGCCCAGTTGTTTGAGGAAGCTCTGTCGTTTCTCAAGCCCGGCGGCAGTATGATCATTGCACACAGGCAACCGGTCGCAGAGCGGTTCCACAGCCGGAAGGCGCGGGGAGAGCCGTTTTCTCAGCCCGTCCGGGTCCGAATTTTTGAGCAGCCGCTCTCGAATATTTTGAGCTGTGCGCTGTGAAACGCTCATGGCGAGAAAAGGATAAGCGCTAAAATGATTTTCAGCGCCAACGGTTACTGAATTTGTTTTTTTGCGTGTCTGGACGCACTTGACGCTGTGCGGGCGAGCGCGCGACTCAGGGCAGCGCTTTTACTTTCAGATTGCGGAACTCGATGCGGTAGCCTTCCCCCTCCAAACCAAGGCAGCCCTTCTCGCGCCCGCAATCCTCGAACTGACAAGTGACCGCGCCGTTGACCCAGAGTGACAGAGTTTTGCCGACGGCGGTCAATTCCAGCGTATTCCATTCGCCAGCAGGTTTCACACGCGAGTCGGCAACCTGTTTGTTCAGGTTGAACCACTTCTTCTGGTTGTCCGCTCCCGGGGTTTCGCCGAACAGGTAGCCGCCGCTGGCGTCCCCGATTTGAGCCTGATGCCAGATTGCCCCGTCCTTGGAGTTGCGGACGTATATGCCGCTGTTGTAGCCCGTTTTGCCATCGATCTTGGTGTAGCAAAACTCGACGTGAAAAACGGCGTCACCGATTTCCTTATCAAGCAGCAGCATGTCATGGCCGCCGTCCCCGTCGCAGATCAACACTTTTTTCTCGGCATCAACATGCCACTGTTCGCGGCCCAATTGGCCGGTGGGGGGGACGGGCGCGCGATGCCAGTCTTTGATGCCGGCAGGGGGCAAAATATCCACCCAACCCTCTGGAGCGCTTTGCAGCTTGCTCTTGGTTTCCTCGGCGCTCGCCGAAACGGCACAAGGAAGAGTTGCAATCAAGATGAAGGTGGCGGCTATTGTTTGGAGAGGCTTGCGTAATTTATTGAGCATGGTTAAGCCTAACAGGTCGAGTGCGGAATGGCAAGCCATGAAGCTCTGCTAACAGTCGGCTCAAACGCAGATGTTTGGGTGCCGCTGTCATCGCTTGCCAAGCTCCTCGCCGGGAACTAACTTTCGTTTGCTTATGGAAAAAGTGGTTATTGTCGGTTCAGGTTGCGCGGGCCTCACCGCCGCGCTTTATACGGCGCGGGCGAATTTGCGGCCGCTGGTGCTCACCGGCATTCAGCCGGGCGGGTTGCTTACCACGACAAGCGTGGTCGAGAATTATCCTGGTTTTCCCGAGGGCATTGACGGCTACGAATTGATGACGCGGATGCAAAAGCAGGCTGAGCGATTCGGGGCGCGTGTCAAATTCGGCACTGTGGAGGCGGTGGATCTGTTGAAGCAACCGTTTGCGCTGACTGTTGATGGCGAGGCGCTCGAAGCGGAAACCATCATCATCGCCAGCGGTGCCAGCCATCGGCACCTTGGGCTTGATAGCGAGCACAAACTGGAGAATAAAGGGGTGACCTATTGTGCGACGTGCGACGGCGCGCTGCCGATCTTCCGAAATCAGCCGTTGGTCGTCGTGGGCGGCGGCGATTCAGCCTGCGAAGAAGCAATGTATCTGACGCGGTTCGGGTCCGTGGTGCATCTCGTGCATCGCCGTGACACCTTGCGCGCCTCGAGAATCATGACTGAACGAACGCTCGCCCACGCGAAGATCAAACCGATCTGGGATTCAGTTGTCAGCGAAGTCCTCGGCGTGAACCAGGACAAGGTTACGGGGGTGCGGTTGAGGAACGTGAAGACCAATGCCGAAAGCGTGATCGATTGCGCGGGGCTGTTCGTAGCCATCGGGCACATTCCGAACACGCAGATATTCAGGGGCGTCATCGACATGGATGAAGAGGGTTACATCATTCCCAGGCAGGGCACGGCCACAAATATCGCCGGCGTTTTTGTCGCCGGCGATTGTGCCGATCACGTCTATCGCCAGGCTGTTACTGCCGCCGGCCTGGGTTGCGCAGCGGCGATTGACGCGGAACGGTACCTGGCGGCGACAAATCACTAATGCGCGTTGAATCGTGCGCAGAGGATGCAAAGTGCGCGGCGTCAAGAAGCAAATTCCGATCAGTCGAAAGGTCGAACCATGACTCAGTCCAAGAGCGTTAGAACTTTAGTTTGCGGAGCAGTGCTGCTGATGGTGATCACCGCCACCGCCCAGACACTCGGGCCAGGCTTTGCCAATAGTTACAGCGTCCGCGATCTCGGTGTTGCCGGCGATGTGCCGCCGACTTATGGCGCACTGCATTTCAAGGCGAACGACGCGGGCACGCTGCTGATGGGCGGGGACGCGACGTCTCCGACAGCCAAGATCTATCAGATTCAAGTCATCCGCGACGCGCAGAACCACATCTCGGGTTTCGCCGCGGTTTCCACGTATTTGGCGGATGCTCCAGGCATGCCGCCGCAACTGCCGTTGGATGTGGAAGGCGGGATTGATGGCGGGCTGGATTACGGTCCTGGCGGGGTGTTGTCTGGCATACGTGAAGGCGGACGGTTCGGCTTTCTCGAAGGACAGCGTGCTGGTCACCAGCCAATTGGATGAGCGCGTCGTGGTTTATGAAGTGGATGCCAACGGGGATCCCATTCCTGAGACACTCCGCGAGTTGCTGTCGAATTTTTGGGTGAAAGGCGCTGCTGTGGATCCACTCACCGGGGACATCCTGCTGACCACCGTCGATGCGTTCAATCCGCGCGTCGTGCTGATTGGCCATCTGGGCACGGCTCAAACCCAAGTGTGGATCAGCTCTCCCGCTGAAGGGACGACCTTCACCGCTCCGGCCACCTTTCCGATCAGTGCCGAGGCCACGCAGCCTGGGGGAGCCATCGCGCGGGTGGATTTTTATGTTGGGGCAACCCTGATGGGATCACCGGTGCGCGCGCCCTTCATTACGCAGTCCGACAGTCTGGCCGGGGGATTTTACACGCTCACTGCGGTGGCGATTGACGGCAGCGGCAACGCCACCACGTCTGCGCCGGTTCATATCTCCGTCGTCAACAACGGTCCACACGTCACACTGGTCTATCCCACCAACAACAGGGTGCTTGGGGCGTGCTCGGACCTGGAGTTGATTGCCAACGTGCAGCCGGGCAACAGCGAGATCGCGACGGTCGAGTTCTTTCGCGATGCCAGCAGCATGAGCGTGAGTCACCGGCCTTGGAATTTCGCGCCTTATGTCTGGACCGACCAGGATTTGGACGAAGGGACGCGGATGTACTCGGTGAGCGTCACCGATCAAAATGGTTTTACGGGAGTGGCGATTGTGACGAACATCGTGGTGCAACCACTGCCCTTGCACAAGTTGGTGATTCACCATTACCAGGCGGACCAACTGCGCTTCTGCTTCAAAGGCGTTGGGAGTTCCAATTATGTTTGGCAAACCACGCCGGGCCTGCTCACGCCCCAATGGGTGCCGTGGCTGACGAATACCGCCAGCGTCGGGCGATTGCAGGTGACCATCCCATTCAACAGCGGCAGCCCGCGCGGCTTTTATCGGACCCAGCGCGCGAATTGATTTCGATGAGATTCAACAGTGGCCCTGCGGTCGCTCTTCTTACGGTTCTGCCGAGCGGCTCTCTTTTCGGCTTCGCGCAGGTAGCAGATTTCGAGTTGAAGTTTGAGGAAGCTGTCATACCGCTCGCGCGGGAGCGTGCCGGCGACGAGCGCTTCGAGCACCGCACACTCATTCTCCTTCGTATGAGTGCAGTCGCGGAAATGGCAGCGCACAGACAGCGCATCGATCTCGGGAAAAGTTTGCCTCGACGCTTGACTGGCAATCCAGATGTGGAATTCCCTCATGCCCGGCGTGTCAATGACCACACCGCCTTGTGGGAGAAAGATCATCTCGCGCCACGAAGTGGTATGCCGGCCTTTGGCGTCATGTGTGCGCACTTCCACCGTGGCCTGGATGTCTTCGCCGTAGAGGCGGTTGATGAGGCTCGACTTGCCGACACCCGAGGTGCCGATGAACACGGCTGTGTCGCCGGGCTTGATCAGTTGCGCCAATTTCTTCACGCCTCGCCCGGTGAGCGCACAGGCCGCGAGCACTAAAGCGTTGCCGGCCACGCGAGTGGCGTCCGCGAGCCTCGCGTCAAGGTCATCGCACAAATCGATTTTGTTTAAGAGAACGACTGGGCGAGCGCCGCTTTCATGGGTTATGGCCAGCATCTGCTCCAGACACGCGGCGTCGAAACTCGAGTCCGCGGCGGTCACCATGAATGCCGTGTCGATATTCGTGGCGAGGATATGTTCGGTACTGGCACGGCCGATCATCTTGCGGCAGAGTTGGGTGCGTCGCGGAAGGATGGCCTGAATCATGGCCTTCTTTTCGTTGGGCACGAGTTTTACGGCGACCCAATCTCCGACCTTGGGAAGATTTGAATTGGAGTGGCGGGCATCGTGGAAGCACTTGCCGGTGACTTGTGCGAGGAGTTCGGCATCGGCGGTCCAGACGCGGAAGAAATGTTTATCCTCCACCGCCACGCGAGGCGGAACCAGACCCTTGGCCTGGTGGGGCGCGAACTGCTGGCTGAGGTCAGCATTCCAGCCAAGCTTCGTCAGGTCCATAGGGGCGTGCTGATTGAATCATTCATGCCCTAGAGCATACGCCCGAGTCCTATTCCAACGAAAGCCGAAGTTAACGACGAAGCCCGCAAAGCCGGCGTTGTTTTCATCGCAAAAGGATGTCGTTGACACGGGTGTAAATAGTAATAGTGTATCTTCATACAGTATGGAACCACTCACTGCCAAACAACGGGCGCTGGCCGACTTCATTGAAAGTCATAGGCGCGAGCACAGCAGCGCGCCAACCTATCAGGAAATCGCGGATCATTTCCGTTTTCGCAGCGTCAACGCGGTGACCAGCCACATCCGACTGCTGCGGCAGAAAGGTTATCTTGCCTCGGATTCCGGCAAAGCGCGCTCGCTTCGGGTGATCTCGCCGCTGGCAAAGCTGCGCGGCCGCATCGTGGACATCCCCCTCCTGGGTGCCATCCCGGCCGGGTTTCCTGAAGCCGGCGAACCGGAGGCGGAAGGTTGCGTTTCGGTGGACATTGGCAGCGTTGGATTCACGCCGACTCGGAACACCTTTGCGGTGCGCGTTCGCGGTGTTTCCATGATTGGCCGCCACATTCTCGATGGGGATCTGGTGGTTTTGGAGCGGGGACCAGAGCCTCGCAATGGTCAGGTGGTTGCCGCGCTAGTGGACGGGGAGCGCACGCTTAAGACCTACGTGGTCAAGAACGGCAAACCTTATCTGAAAGCCGAGAATCCGAAGTATCCCGACATCCTGCCTGCGCAGGAGTTGGTGATTCAGGGTGTGTTCAAAGCGTTAATCCGAAAAGCGGACTGATCATGTCTATCAAAAGTGCCAGCGTTCTGGCCGAGCTTCGTCGCCTTGCCAATCCCACGAATGTGGCGGGCATGGCACGCTTCGGCATTGTGGGCCAGAACCTGCCGGGCATTTCAGTGGTCCAACTGCGAGCCATCGCCAAGCGGACGGGCCGGGATCACGCGAAGGGTTCACGGGCAGCCCGATGGATTGCCGGTGACGCTCTTCGAGAATTGCAGCGATGGAAAGCCAGATGATTTCCAATGTTCCGAAGCATTGTGCATCTGGACGCCGATGCTTTCTTCGCGTCCGTCGAACAAGCTGCCGACACTCGGTTGCGGGGCAAACCGGTCGCGGTTGGCGGTGAAAGTCGGGGCATCATCGCCTCGGCATCCTACGAGGCCCGGAAGTTTGGCATCTATACTCCCATGCCCACAGCGCAGGCCCGGAGGCTCTGCCCTGAGCTCATCGTGTTGCCTGGCCACTATGATCTTTACGAGGAATTTTCCAACGGGATGTTCGCTTACGCCTACGACTTCACCCCGGATGTGGAGCGGACCTCGATTGACGAGGGATACTTTGACTTGACGGCCAACCACAAAAAGCCGGCGGTTGAAATTGCCCTGACGATCAGCAAAGCCATTCGTCAGTCCCTGAAAATCACGGTCAGCGAGGGGGTCGCCTCTAACAAACTCATCAGCCAGATCGCTTCCAAGTTGAACAAGCCTGCCGGGTTTGAAAGTGTGCCTGGAGGGCAAGAAAAGGAATTCATCCAACCGCTGCCGAATTGCTGGCTGCCGGGAATCGGACCGAAAACGAGCGCCCGGTTGAATGCGGCAGGACTGGTCAAAATCCGTCACGTGGCGGCCACGCCGGTTGCAATGCTGGAACTGGTGCTTGGCCGTCAGGCGATAACGATCCGCCAATTTGCGCACGGAATTGATGAGCGTCCACTGGTCCCGGCTCGTGAACCCCAAAAGACCTACAGCCAACAGGCGACATTTGCCAGCGACCTGACGGACGAGGGATACATCGCCGCCACGCTGCGTCGGATGGCGGACGACCTTTTTGCCAGGGTGCGGGCCGAACAACGGACGATCCGGACGTTGACCGTGACGGTGCGCTACAACGACCGGGCGGAAGATCAGGTCAGCGAAAGCTTGTTGGAACCGACGGATTTGGAAACGGAGGTATATGACCGGCTTCGGGCGATGCTGAAGAAAGCCTGGAAACGCCGCGTCAGCCTGCGATTGGTCTCGCTAAAGTTGTCCAATCTCTACGACGGAAGGTTTCGCAGCGACCTTCCGCTGACCGTCCCCATGCAACGTCTCGGTGCCCAATCCCGGCTGGCTGCCGTCGTAGATGAACTTCGGTCGTCGCATGGTCGTTCCATCATCCTACGGGGCCACGATTTTCGCCTCTTGAGTCCGCCCAGCGAAGCGCTTGTGGCAAGCGCGAACCCGTTGCCGGGCCGCCGTCCGATCATTTCGGCAAAGCTGGAAATCACCACTTACGTTCCGTTACGCACGCACAGCCATTACTCGTTTCTCGACTCGACACTTTCGCCACAAGCCATCGTAAACCTGGGGAAGAAGCACGGCATGTCAGCCGTGGCACTTGTTGACAGCGGCAATCTGCACGGGGCGGTTGAATTCGTGCAGGCCGCCCAGCAGGCGGGCATCAAACCTATTGTCGGTGTGGAATTGATCGTGGCCGAGAATCCGTTGCTCCTCTACGTTGAATCAGCGCGTGGCTATGCTAATCTCTGCCGCCTGCTTTCCCGGCACGCCGACCTGACGGTCAACAATGCGGATGAAGCTTCCGTTGCCGACCAACAGCGACGGCCTTATCGACGTGGTGAACTCGCCGATTTCAGTGAAGGATTGATTGCGGTCAGCCCCGACGAACAGTTGGCGGAAATGTTCAAGGGCAGGTTTTATCACCTGGTGACGGCTGCGAAGGTTGGCACGCCGGCCGTGGCGTGTCCTGCGATTCATTATGCCGCGCCCGGCGACCGACAGAAATACGACATCGTGCAAAGCATTCGCACGCTCACCTTGCTGCAGGAGGAGCATCCCGGAAAGCGAAAGAACGGGCGTCTGCACTTTCGTTCGCCTGCGGAGATGGCCCACGCTTGCAAGGACCATCCTGATTGGCTTCGCCTTACGAGCGAAATTGCCGCGAGGTGCAACTTTGAACTGCCCTTCGGGAAACCGCAATTTCCTGTCTATAAGCCTCAGGACGGTTCGCCACCCAGCGCGTTTTTGCGGCAGCTCGTGCTGCAGGGATTACGCGACCGCTATGGCACGAGGGCTGAGAACTTCCGAGGCCAGGCGATGGAGGAACTCGGCATCATCAATGAGGTTGGTTACGAGGAATATTTTCTTATCACCTGGGATGTTCTCCAGGAATGCAAGCGGCGCAACATCGGCTGGATCACGCGGGGCAGTGCGGCGGACAGCCTGGTCTGCTATTGCCTTGGGATCAGTGGGGTGTGCCCCATTCGCTTCGATCTGTATTTTCGCCGGTTTTTGAACAAGGAACGCATGGCGTTGCACAAGCTGCCCGACATCGACATCGATTTTGCCCACGATGTCAAAGACGACGTGGTGAAACTCATCTTCGAGAAATATGGGCGGGATCATTGTGCGGTGGTGGGCGGCTTCTCGACCTTCCAGGCGCGCAGCGCGTTTGCGGAAGTCGCCAAGGTGCTGGGGGTATCGGAACGCGACGTGCGCAAATTCACCGAACACTTCCCGTGGGGATTCGGCGGTGGGTGGGTGCCGGACGGGCCTGCACCTAAAGGAGGGGCGGGGTTGATCGAGCTGCTACGCGCGGGCCCCGAAACGCGCGGCTTACCGTTAGACGAGGAGCCCTACAAGACCGCCATACAAATGGCGGAGTTTTTGGACGGCATGCCCCGCTATCCGAAGATGCATCCGTGCGGATTGGTGTTGTCGCGCCAGCCGCTGCACGAGCTGACGCCCACCTTTATCGCCAACAAGGGCTACGCGACCACGCACTTCGACATGGATTCGGTCGAACCCATCGGTCTCGTCAAAATGGACATCCTGGCGCAAGGCGGCCTGGCCGTTATGCGGGACGTGAAGGCCAGGCTCGACGCGCGCGGCATCGATGTGGAGTTGGAGCGTTGTGTGGCGCGGCAGAAAGCGGATGGCGATTTGGTACGGGGCGATCCCACGGCAGCAGAGCCTGGGTGTGATCCGGAAGTCTGGGAGATGATCGCTGGCGGCAACGCTCGCGCCGTCCACCACATTGAAAGCCCCGCCATGACCAGCCTGTGCCGCATGTGCAATGTGAAAGAGATTGACGGGCTGGTGGCCATTGTCAGTGTCATCCGGCCGGGGGCGGCCAATGAAGGCAAGAAGGGAGCGTTCACGCGGCGGTATCAAGGAATGGAGCCGATAACCTACCCGCACCCCTCGCTGGAGGCGTGCTTGCGGAGTACCTACGGCTTGGTGGTTTACGAGGAACACATCTTACAAATTTGTGAAGCCTTTGCCGGCCTGCCTCCGGGTCGCGCCGATGTGTTGCGCCGCGCCTTGAACAAACAGAAGCACGCGGTCATCGATGAAATCCGCGGTGAGTTCTTCTCTTCCGCCCTTTCGCGATGTCATTCGTCGGAGAAGACCGCCGAGGTTTGGGGGTTGGTTACGGGTTTTGCTGGTTATGCCTTCTGTAAGGCCCACAGCACGGCCTACGGAGTCGAGGCGTATCAATCGGCGTGGCTCAAGCGGTATTATCCATCTGAGTTCATGGCGGCGGTGCTCACCAACGGCAAGGGATTCTATCACCCGCTGGTCTATGTTCTTGAAAGCCATCGGCTCGGATTGAAATTCCTGCCGCCATCGGTCAACGAGCCCGGTCCGGCATTCGTTCCGCATGGAGACTCCATCCGTGTTCCGGTGACGCGAGTGAAAGGGCTTACGACCCGCACGACGGAGGCGATGATCCAGGCACAGGCACGCGGAGTTTTCACCTCGTTATCGGATTTCTTCCACCGGGTGGCTCCTGCCGCGGAAGAGTTGGAAGCCATGATTCGCGCCGGGGCTTTCGACGAGTTTGGAGAAACGCGCACCCGCCAATTTTGGCAGGCTCAGTATCTCATCAAAACCTTCTCGTCAGATGCCGAACCGAATCAAGGCTGGCTCATCGCACCGCCCGGACTCGATCAACTCGTATCGGTTCCACTTGCGGAACCCACTCGTCGAGAAAAGCTGGAGGCGGAGACGGAATTGTTCGGCTTCGCAGTCCACGGCCACCCACTGGAGTTGTTTTCCCACGTGGCGTGGGACAGCTACTGCCCGGTGAATCGGCTTGGCGAGTTTGTCGGTGAAACCGTCACGACGTGTGGGCTCGTCGTGGAGCAGCGCACGCACCACCAGATCACCGGTGAGCCGATGAAGTTTTTGACGCTGGCGGACTGGACCGGCATGGTTGAGACTGAGCTTTTCGCGCAAACCTATAAAAACTACGCCTTGGCGACCGTGCGGTATCCTGTCCTTGAAGTTACGGCGACAGTCGAACCGTTCGAGAACGGGCGCGGCTTTAGCCTGCGGGCATTGGCCGCGAGGAACCCGCGGACGAGAGGCTTAACCAGTCCTGAGGACCGACAATAAACTCCTCGACTGGTTAACCGTGGGACTGGACCTTCGTTTGCATGTCTGAAAGTGGCAGCCCGAAAAAGATAACGATCCACATGACGGGGCATCTGAGGGAAATCCCGGACCGGGTGGTTGGGCGGCACTGCTTCAATGGAAGGAGCCGCCATGAATCCATGGGTTTGTGGCAGTGGATATCACCTGATGTCACATGAGGCGACGTGATGTCGGGTCTTGACAGCCGCCCCGCCGCTGGCGTATTGTTGCACCAGTGAAAGCCGAAGGCTGATTGGAAGCTTACGGCTGCGCGCGATATTATATGAGCCGCAAGAAAGTGGAAGTCAGAACGGCGCAGAAGGCCAGCAAGCCATCGAATCGGGCGACGAATGGCTATGTCCACGTCGCCAAGCCAGCGACCGCCTCACAGATCATGCGCGACCTGGGCATCTCCCAAGCGCGGATGAAACACCTCCTCCAGGCCCTGAATTTGGCTGGTGCGCAATCTTGACAGTGCGCATGGGGGGCGCATCTCAAGGTGGACTTGCCCAAAGGCGCGTTTTTCTCAACGTTCCTTACGATGCTGGGTATGAGCAGAATTTCCTCGCCCTGATCGCCGCACTGATCAGCATCGGGCGTATTCCTCGATGTGCAGTGGAAGAGCCTGTCTTGGGCCGGAATCGGATGGCTCGCATTTTTAAGCTCATCAGGAGTTGCCAAGTTTCCATTCACGACCTCTGCCGGGTCACCCTGCCACCGCGCTTTAATATCCCCTTTGAACTCGGGATCGCTTTTACCCTTTGGAAACTGCAAGGCCACAAGTTCATCGTCCTGGAGTCAAAGCGTTACCGAATGGACGTCAACCTGAGCGATCTCAAGGGAGTGGACCCACTGGTTCACGCGAACAGTCCCAGGAAGGTAGTTTCTTGTGTGTTGTCGGAGCTTGGTTCTACGGGCGGTGCTCCGGACATCGAGCAGGTTATGGAGATTTTCAAGCACCTGCGCCGTGTTGCTTCGAAATTAAAGCGGAGCCACAAGGGATCAAAGGTCTTCTACCGGCCTATATTCAATGCGTTGATCGCTGCGGCGACCGAACAGGCGGTGGCAAGGGGACTCATCAATCCGTAGCCCGTGCTGGCCAAAGCCGAACAGAGCAATAGCATGCCACTGGAAAGGGATTGACCATTCAGCCGCTTGATTGTCGGAGCGCGTGCGAGCCAAGCGCCCAACGACAAATAGGAATTTGTTCCGAGCGTGGCCGCAATCGCCAAGCCGGTGGAGTCGGTCGCCGAAGTATTGAAACATCGCCTGAAAACCGTCGCGGGCAGAGCCAAGTACAAATTGCGACAGTAGACCGTGGAACCGGTTTTTGGGATCATCAAGAGCGTCTTGGGATTTCGACAGTTTCTGCTTCAGAAACGGCCGGAAACCCATCAACCACGAAGGATCAAACGGAAGGAAAACACAAATGAAAGGAGACGCCATGAATCCAACCACACCGAAAACCGAACGGCCGCCATCAACCTGGCTCCGAAAAGCAGTTTTCGGCGGTTCCCCAATTCCGATCAGTTCAGTTGTGGCTGCCGTTGCAATCGCGAGCTGCCTGACGTCCCAAACCATGGCAGGCAGCCGCCGCGTGGAAACTAATCCCTCCCTGGCCAGCGAGATAAACTCGAAGATTGATCCTCGGGACGCGCCGTGGAAGCACTGGGGTTGGCAGAAACACGGGGTGGTACGGCTGAACGGCTCGGCTAGGAGGCTTACCCTTTCCGCGCAGTTCTACTTGATTGGCGGAGAGTGGGATTACAGCAATTCCCAGATGCCGTATCTGGTCTATATGCCGGAACGCAAGACCTTGATGATGGCCGCCGAGGTTGGGCCACCGTCGGTAAAGACCATCCTGACTTTCAGTGATGACTTTGGCAATACCTGGACGAAGCCAAGGTGGATGCATACCGACGCGGCGGGCAAGCCTGACCTGATGGCAAGCACCGAACTGACATACCTCGGCAAGGGCAAGCTCATCAGCAGTTCGGGGCCTGATTATTGGTCCAGCACGGACTACGGTCAGACTTGGGCCAGGCATGCCATTGCTCCCATTGGTGCCGAGGGCAAGCCGATGTACCAGTGGGATCCGATGCTGGTGGACAAAGATCCCAAGACCGGCAAGGTGATCCGTTTGGTCGAGACCCGCTACAAGGAAAACGGCGCGTTCGACACTGCGGCGTATTTCTCCCAGGGCTGCATCCATTTCAGCTTTGACGGAGGCGAGTCCTGGAGCAAAGAGTTAAACGTTCCCCAGTGGAAAGGGGTTAACGAGACCGTATTGTGCCGGGCGAAGAACGGCGACATCGTGGCCGCTGGCCGCACGGACAACCCCAAGCAGTTCCTGGGACTGGTGAACGATCAGTACAGCGGACTGGCCACTTCGGTATCCAAGGATAATGGACATACCTGGACCGAGTTGAACCATCTGTACTTCTGGGGACGACATCACCCGCAGATGATTCTGCTTCCCAGCGGCGAGCTGGTGCTGACTTACGCAGTCCGCAACGGCTACACGGATGACCAGGACGGCTACCCCAGATTCGGCATCGAGGCCGTGATCAGCAAAGACAACGGCAAGACCTGGGATTTGGACCACAAGTACATCCTGGCTTCATATTCAGCGCAGATCAAAGGCACCTGGTGGGGTTCGACCCAGTCAACCAGTTCGGTGCTGCTGCCCGACGGTTCTCTGCTGACGGCTTTTGGCACCGGCGTTCGCAACCTCCCGACCCAGAAGATATGCAAGATGGACGTCGCGCTAGTCAAGTGGCGGCCCAGCCGCAGGCCCGTGAACTCCGAGCATACCTTGCGCGCCGCGCCATACGAGTCTGACCTGCGGAACAAGACCGATCTCTACACGGTGAAGTAAGCGACTGCGTGAACGCGGTCACGAAAGATTAGCTGTCAGGAATACTAACCCAGAGCAACACAGCACTTCGAGCGAGCACCCTGATCCAATGAATGAGCAAGTTCTTAATCGTAACGCAACAAGGTTTTTTGCACATGGCGGGAAGAGGAATTGGACGCGTTGCTGGGCTGCCGTGGTTGGTGTCATCGGGATGACAATGTTGGTGTCGGCAGAGGAGAAAAGTCCGGTCGCCCGCGCAACCGACGATCAAAAGGTTTTTCTTGGGGATTCGCAGCATCGCTGGTTGCTGGGGATTGATCCGCAACAGGGACCCAATCACTTCGGTCTGGACTCAGAAAGCACGGGTCGCGAGAAGTCCAACTTGCTGGCCGCTCCCATCGGCGTTTCATGGACTGGAGGCGGCGGCCCTGCCACGCATTGGCAACAGGCCGAGCCGGGGACTTGGACATGCGTGGTTTCCGGCGTGGAGACCGGCAGTAGCGTCACTTGGTCGGTTACCCGCAGCGGCGACGATTTAGTATGGTCGTTTCTGTATCAAGGTGACAAACCGGCCAGTGACTTGAGCGTCTCCCTGCCGTTCAACGTCCTGATGGGAGCGGCGGCGCTCATCCCGTCGAAACTGGACAGCCAGTCTCGCGGGGTCGGGCCGTGGCTTCTCGTGGCGCCCGATTTTGGCCATCTTCGCGTTGACGCGGAACCGCTGGCCGGATGGCACGTCGTCAACAGTGGCAAGCGTGGCGGCGGCGCAAACGCGCCAAGCACGGGCGTGGATCCGCATCTGCGCGGGCAGGCATGGTTGGACGCGGTGAAAATTCCCGGCTACCAGCCGGGCCGGTTGGTCTTGCAGTTCGTGTGTTCGCAGCCGGTGGCCCCCAGCACACGCCTCACCCTGAAGTTTCAGCCGCAAGAATTAACCACACCCAAAGGCATCCCATCAACCGTCTGGAAACGCATCCGCCGCCCGTATCTCAACAATTGGCAACCTTGCGGCACCTGGACCGAACCGAAAGCCGCGTGGGTATTGGCCAACAATGTTCTGTCGGACCCGGCGTCCATCTCGCTGGTTTATTACGCGGACCCGATGCTGTTCTATGGGGAGCCGGTGCCAGGGGTGGATGTCCGGCAACTGCTGCGGCACTCGCTCGATTACTGGCTGCACAACCACGTGAGCGCCCAAGGGCACGTGAACGCGTTCGGCAAAATGTACGACCTCTACCCGAGTTGCGGTGCGTTCGTGATCAACGCCGCTTGGGATTATTGGACAATTTCGCACGACATCGAATGGCTTCGTCGTGAAATCCGGGTGTTGCATCGGATGGCCGATTACTTGCAACGGCGCGATGTGGACAACGACGGGCTTTTCGAGGACTACGGCAGCGGCAATGCCGGCATGCTTCGCGATCCCGAGCGGGCCGACGTCTGGTTTGAGATGACGAACTTCGGCTACAAGAACGCCTGGGCCAACGCCCACGTGTATCGCGCCTTCCTCTGTATGGCCGATATGCTCGATGCGGTGCCACAACCCAAGGGCGCTGCCTATTACCGGGGACTGGCGGCCCGGCTTCGCGCGGCCTATGTGCGCCAGTTTCTCAGCCGCGAGAATGGCTGGTTCGTCGGCTGGATCAGCCAGGACGGCCAAGTGCATGACTACTGCTATACGTTCGTCAACGGCGCGGCGGTGGCCTATGGAATTGTCGGGCCGGAACAGGGCAAAGAAATCCTGTCGCGCGTCGCTGTAAAATCAAAATCAATCGGCTTCACCCAATGGCATTTGGGCGTGCCGGGCAACCTCATCCCCTGCCACAAGGAAGACATGATCGGCCCGTCCATCGGCTTGGACGGCGAACCTGTCCGCGACGATTTTGCCTGGCCTGAAGGACGCTCTGGCAAAGACCTCTTTGGTTATCGCTACACCAACGGCACGATTCATCCGCCCTTGGTCTGGCCCTATCTGCTCGGACTCCAGGTGGCGGGACTCAACGACGAGGCTGATCGGCTCTTCAACGCGATGATCAAGTCAGCCGAGGAAGGGCTGTTCCAGAACGGCATCGTCAACGTGGGCTATGGCGGTGCCGAGCACTTCTACATCAACGGACGCACATGCGGCTACGAAGGCTACCTGCCTGAGAGCTTCAACTTTCTCATGGCGGCCTTCACGCGTGATCCCGAGGTCCGCCAACGGCTACTCTCCCCCATGCACAAGGCTGCCCGATGACCGCGAAGGGATCATCCATAGATTGACACTTTCTTCGAAACGAATTTCTGGTGACGGAGGATCGCATCCTCAAGAGTAGCATTCTGACTGGAAGACCTCCATGCACTGCTGCGGGGGCATTGCCTCGTTGCTCGATGCGATTGTGGAGGCCGAATTCGACATCCTCA
>JBAXTC010000860.1:0-3155 GCA_037130375.1 Verrucomicrobiota bacterium
AGACCCGGCCGTCGAGTGAAGTAATGCAACTTGAGGGAACAGTTCGTTATCTCGCGGCACTCAAAGCGCGGCGGCTGCAGCTTGGGGAAAATCATCGCAACCCGCGAATGGAAGTCCGGCAGGTTCGCGAGAAACTCAGGCAAAGTCTTGCCGGCCGCCTGCATGAGTCCGCCAAAGCCTTCCTGCGCCGTGTGCAACACCCAGTGTTCCCCGAAGGCTTCAAGAATCTTCCCGGATGGCAGTTCAAGCACCTCGCTCGCCGCCTCCACCAGCTTGTAGGTGATTTCGTCCGGGTAGGCTTCGCTGCTCATAAACACCTCGACATCCACGCCCGCCCTGGACTTGATTCGCTCCCACACCGCCTCTCCGTGGTGCATGCACACCATGCCCTCCACCGCTTTGTTTACCATGCCATACATAAATAAATGATGTTCCAGGTCCGGCGGTAATCTGATCCAAAACAGCCCGGAGCGCAATCATTTGGAAAGACCTCAGGAAACTCATTTTGGGGAGCAGCCAAACCTTTGACAACCCGAGCCCAAACCCTATCCTTGGCGCGTGCGCATCGTTAAGGTATCGCTGGAAAATCGCAGTTACGACATCAAGATCGGCACGGGTCTCCTGGCCCGGTTGGGGAACGAATGCGCCCGGCTCAAACTCCAGCGCCGATGCGCGATAATTTCCGATGGCAACGTCGCGCCTCGATACGCCAAGGCCGCCGAGCAAGTTCTCGCGAGGGCGGGGTTTGATTCCACGCTGATCACTGTGCCGGCCGGCGAGACGGCCAAGAGCATGAAAACCGTTCAGGCCTGCTACGATCAACTGGCCGCACAGCGACTCGAACGCAGGTCATTCATTGTCGCGCTGGGCGGCGGGGTGGTTGGGGATCTTGCCGGTTTTGTTGCGGCAACCTATTTGCGGGGCATCGCGTTTGTGCAGGTGCCGACAACGCTCCTGGCACAGGTGGACAGTTCGGTCGGCGGCAAGGTGGGTGTGAACCTGAAGGCGGGTAAGAATCTGGTGGGGGCGTTTTACCAGCCGCGCCTGGTGTTGTGCGGGCTCGACATGCTGGAGACCTTGCCGGAGCGCGAGTACCGAGCGGGGCTGGCCGAGGTGATCAAATACGGAATCATCTGCGACCCAGCCCTTTTCGGACGATTGGAGCGCGATTTGCCCAAGCTATTGGAGCGGAACACGGAAACGCTGGCAGCGGTGGTGGCGCGCTGCTGCGAAATCAAAGCCGAGGTGGTCCGGCAGGATGAAACCGAGGGCGGGTTGCGGGCGATCTTGAATTTCGGCCACACCATTGGGCACGGCCTCGAAGCGATTTCACACTACGGCAAATACTTGCACGGCGAGGCAATTGCCATCGGCCAGGTTGCCGCCGCCGGGTTATCGGCGCGGATTCTTGGTTTGCCTGAACGGGACGTGGAGCGAATAAGAGCCATTTTCGATCGCGCCGGCCTGCCCACCAGTGTCAGACTAAGCCGCTCGGCGCAGCAAAGACTGCTGGCCGCCATGCAGCTCGACAAAAAGGTCAGTGGCGGCGAAATCAAGTTCGTGCTCGCCCGCAGCATCGGGAAGGTCGAGTTCGATCACAAAGTGTCCCCTGCCCTTCTGGGCGAGGCTATCAATCACCAACTATCAACCATTCATTAGGCAATGTCCGCCGTCAGCGAAACCATCGTCCGCGAATACTTCGAGCTGCATGCGTTCCTCGTTCGGCAACATCGCAAGTACATCGGCCAAACACGCCGCGAGGATGACGATGACATTGATTTCTTCGTGCTCAATCCCCAGATTTCGGCGCGCCAAAGCCCTCTGCCTTTTGTGCTGGGGTCGCCGCAATTGGCGTTCGTGGACCGCGCGATTGTGGTGGTCAAGGGCTGGCACACGCAGACCTTCAGCCCTGGCCATCTAACCCATTGGCCCGAGGTATTTCGTTTCGTCGAACCAAAGGTTTTCCAGCAAGCCGCCCGCGCCTTCGGCAAGGACGGTTCCCCGCTAAAAATCCTCGTGGTTCCGGCGCTGCCCCAGGATGCTCAGGCGCGCGAGCAAAGCGTTGCCCTGCTGCGCTCCAAAGGCATCGACGCCGTCATTCCCTTCCACACCATGCTGGCCGACCTGGTGCGCGAGACCGAGGTCAATCGCAACTACCAGAAATCCGACCTGCTTCAGATCATCCGAATCCTCAAGAACTACGATTTCTTCAAAGAGCCGCAGATGGAGTTATTCAAGAGTCGGCGAAAAAAAGCCACGTCCTGAGTTTCCTTCCTGCTTCGCGCCCTTGATGGGCTTCGTGTGAGCCTCTTGCCGCTTGTTCGCCGTTCGGTGCAAATGTTCACCGCCCGGCTTTGATTTCGTTTTCCAATCACCGCCGCCTGCGTTAGTCTAGCGGCATGGTTCTGGTCATCGACAACTACGATTCGTTCACTTACAACCTGGTCCAATACCTGGGTGAAATGCAGGTGGAAATGAGTATCCATCGCAACGACCGGATTTCCATCGAGGAAATCCGTGCCCTGAAACCGGAACGAATCCTGATCTCGCCTGGGCCATGCTCGCCGCGGGAATCGGGCTTGTCGAATGACATCATCCGCACATTTAGCCCGCAGATTCCGACTTTGGGAGTTTGCCTCGGACATCAGTGCATCGGTCACGTTTTCGGCGGCAATATCATCGTGAACTATCGCATGATGCACGGCAAAACCTCGCTGATTAAACACAACGACAAGGATTTGTTCGAGGGGATGCCAAATCCATTCGCCGCCACCCGCTACCACTCGCTGGTCATTGAACGCGGCACCTTTCCGGCGTGCTTGGAAATCACCGCTGAAACCGACGAGGGCGAAATCATGGGTGTGAAACACAAGCACTACCCGATCTGGGGCGTGCAGTTCCACCCGGAAAGCATCCTGACGGAAAGCGGTCGGCAGATTCTGAGGAACTTTCTAAAGCTGAACTAGCCCCCAACCCGCAAGCCGATCGCTTGCCGAAATCATCAACCGGCAAGAACCCTTCGCCAGAGCGGTAGGATTCCGTGCCGAACCCAAATCAAGCTGCGACTCAGCGGCTGTGTTCGCGACGATCGCCACGATCGCCACGGTCGCCACGGTCGCCACGGTCGCGACCGCCGGAGCGAGGCGGACGATCTT
>JBAXTC010000861.1:0-3152 GCA_037130375.1 Verrucomicrobiota bacterium
GTTGCCTTTCGGCCGGCCTTTCAGGTCGGGGATGACGCGGTCATAGACATAGACGACAGAAAAGGCATCGCTCGTCATGTCGGGCAGAGCGAAATTGGTATAGACAATCGAATTGGCATTATTGACTCGCAGACCAACTCGATGCTGGCCCGAGGTCGAGAAGCCGTTGGTAATGACCGCGCGTTCGCCGCTGACATCTTTGAACTGCAGTGGCATCTGGAACGTAACCTCCCAGTTCCACGACTGGATGAAATTGCCGGCGGCGGCATCCACACAGAAAGAGCCGGAGCCGTCCAAGTGAACATCCTGGCCAACGCAAGCGACGTAGGGGCCACCCGCGTCCGCACTCGGCGGGTAGGGCGGCACGGTGGTGCGCACGACGACGGAGGCGACATCGGAAAGCTGCGGCGAACCGTTGTCGCGAACCTGGAGCATGACGGTGTTGGTCCCGAGCGCGCCGTAAGTATTGGTGACCACGGAGCCAATGGCATCCGGATGGTCAAAGTCCACGCCTTTCGAGGAATCAAATATCCAGCGATAATCAATGATTTTGTATGCCGGATGCTGGTGGTAGGAACCGCGCGCATCGAAGACCACAGGGTAGCCGATGGCGGAGGGATTGGGCGCGAGGCTGATGACAGCCACCGGCCCTTGCTGGAAGAGCGAGCTTGAGAGGATAACCACAGACCAGGCCGAGGCGATCTGAGGGTCATTATCATAGCCCCGGCCGTTGCCGTTCCATGAACCATCCGCCCGCTGCCGGTCAATGGTCACACGCGCCAAACCATTGCCGGGATCGCGGAACCAATCCTTGCCAGTGAGCGAAAGGTTCTCGACGGGAGGATTGGCCGAGCGCAGGGCCTTGGCGACGGCGTAATTGGCGTAAACGTTGTTGATGTTCGCCGCCATCAGCGCATTCCAGTTGTTGGCCACGTAGTTCTCGCCATGGATCCAAAGTGAGTTGGTCGTTGGAATCCCAGCCCAAGCCAGTTGGACCAGCGCCGACGGCGTGGTAGCTTCGCCGTCGCCCGGTCCGGCGTAGCCAAAACCCGAACCGCCGATCGAGTAGGTCACCCAGACTTTATTACGTTCCTTCACCCAATCGGGCGCCGCGATACCCCAATACCGTTCCGCAGCCATGAAACCGATCGCGGCCCACTGACAGACCGAGTTATCCGAGTCTCCGTTCCAACCGTAACGCCAGCCGCCGCCACGATTGTCCGTGTAATCGCTCTGCCCCCAGGCATAGGTGTCCACCAGGTCTTGCATCAAATCCCTGAACGTCCGGCCTTTGACATTCGGCCCGCCCACGGCGGCGACCAACTCAGGCCGCCCGACCGCGACCAGGCAATCCATCACCGGGCCGACTTCGTATGGGGGCCGGTCATCTGGCGAGGTCAGCCCGATGCCGTTATGGTTGCCATCGGGGTCACCATAAGTCTGCGGCCCGATATTGATCGTCGTCAACCTGGTGAGCAGGTAATTTATTCCGCGTTGGACCGTCTCGACATAAGGATCCTTGGAGGAATCACCGGTCATGAGGTGGCCGTTGATGCCGAAGGCATGCACCGCCGAGGCGGAAACATTGATGTAGAAGCGGCTATAGGCGCTATAGGTCCAGTAACCGCCCTTGTTGTTGGCATCAATGTCGTAGCGGCTCTGGATTTTGTGGAGGTACCATAAGCCCTCGTCAATGGCCACTTTCATTTCCACGTCGAGGGTCTTGGGCCTCAGGACCAGCGGGTAGGTATCGCTGAGGACAGTGCCATTGGTCTGAACGACCCGAATGGTGGCGTAATAGGGAGTGCCTTCCGAACCGGTGTAAGCGTGGCTGGCCTCGAGGTTATAGAGAATCGCCGCGTTGGTGATCGTATTGGTGATCGTCCCCGAACCGTCCCCGTAATCCCAGATGAAATCGAACGGGACAGAAACCCCGCGCGCGACCGCCTTGAGCGTGTTGGTCTTGCCGGAATAGACCTCGTGGGGCTGCTCGATGCCGTTGATGATTTGCCAGGGCACCGCCACCAGCAGGTTGCCGGCGGAAATCTGCACGACCATTGAAATGGTACCCGGCTGGTTGGCGTAGTCTAATACCGTAAGCGTGTTAGTGTAAGTGCCGGGCGCGCTGTAAGAGTGAACGACGGCTGGACCGAAGACAGGCGGGCTGCCATCGCCGAAATCCCATGTCCAGTTTGCCACCGCGTAATCGTCACTGGAGAAATAGCCGTTGAAGGCGAGCTCGACGCCCGCCTGTCCGTTGGTCTGACCGCTGATCACGGCGGCCGGAGGCGCACCCGTCACCGGGGTGATCACTACGCTCGTCGTGTTGGTTTGAAAGGCCTGATCCACCACCTGCAAGGTGACCGTGCCACCCGGGAAGACCGGCGTGGTAAAATCCCTAAGCGGCGAGAAAATACCGTCCACCAAGAAGTTCTCGAACCCGAACACGCCGGCGTAAACGTCGGCGCCGAAACTCATGCTGCCATCGCTGTAGTTGCTCGTCTCGAAAATCAGGTCAAACGGTTGGCCGGTGCCCGAGGGTCGAAGATAGTAACGCGCGCCCGCCCCCGGCTTGGATTCGACTCGAAAATCGTAAGCGGTGCCTTTGACGTAATTGGTCGGCTGGCCGCGGTGATTGCCGTATTCATAAATCTGGATATTGCCGTCATCGAAATAAATCGCATATACAAACTGGTTCTCGTGGCCGGAACCACTGTTCAGATTCTTCAATCCCACCATCGCGTGGGAGGCGGCTGTCGAAGAGGTGTCCACGCGACCTTGGACGGAGCCGCCGCGCAGAAGCTGCGCGCCGATCGAGAAGAAGTAAGCGCGGCCCCAGTTGCCCTGGCCGGTGACGGTGATCTTGTCATTCTGGACGGCATTGGCGGTTAACCATTGGTTAGGATCGAGAAATTGGCCCGGAAAGTCGAACCGCCTCGGGGGCAACAGCCAAAGATAGGAGTAAATTCCGTGGTCGCTGCTTGAGGCCGCGCCGCTAAGGGAAATCGGCTGGGCGCCTTCAGGGCTTAGGTTGCTGGCGGTGATGCGCGCCACCGGCGGGTTGCCGGCCACCACAATCACGTTCTGGGTGGCCGTCACGGATTGATTCCCATTGTCGGTCACCGTTAGCGTCAGCGGGTAAACCCCTTGAC
>JBAXTC010000862.1:0-3142 GCA_037130375.1 Verrucomicrobiota bacterium
CTCACGATTAGCGGCAGTGTGCTCTCGAAGCAACTGAAGCAAAAAGTAGCGAGGAAAAACACGATGACCAGCAGGCCAATTCTTGGCTGGGTCAACGTGTGCCGCCACTGATCGAGGTGAGGGCGTGGAGCAACGTGCTCCGAGGCGGGCTTGCGGCTCTCGGTCAGAATGAAAAAAGCCAACAGGAAATTCGCCACGCAGAGCCCGGCGGCGATTGCCCCTGGCCCAACGCCGCCCATATACTTCAAGCTGATTCCACCAATGGCGGGACCAAAAATGAATCCCAGCCCGAACGCCATGCCGATAAGACCCATCCTTTTCGACCGCTGCTCGGGCGGGGTAATATCGGCAATGTAGGCATGGGCGACGGTAATGTTGCCGCCAAACAGCCCGGCGAACGAGCGGGATACCACCATCAGCGACAGCGCCGCAACGTGGCCCGGCAACGCCGCACTGAGCGCGAACAGCACATAGGACACCGCTGCGCCGGCGGTGCTGATCAACAAAATCGGACGTCGCCCGTAGCGGTCGGACCACCGGCCCCAAATCGGCGAGAAGATGAATTGCATCGCGGAAAACGAGGCAATGATAACGCCGATGAGGAGGCCCTGAGCCCAGAGTGGCTTGACGCAGTCCGGCACGAGGTGCTTGCTGTAAACCGGCACCAGCGGCACCACAATCCCAAACCCGACAAGGTCGATGAAAACCGTCAGGAAGACGACGAGAACAGAAGGTCTTCTCATGAAAAAACGGCAACAGGCGGCCGCGCAGCTCCAGACTCAATAGTGAATGACATGCCCGGAGTTTATGACCAGATCACCGCCAGTCAAGCGAGCGCCGCCGACCGTCAGAGCCGCCGAAGGGTTAATTACCCGGCGGAAAGACCTTCAGCGCTGAGCGCCAGGCATGTGGGATGTTACCGGTGGCCACCGCGGCCGCCACCACCGTAATAGCCACCACCACCACCGCGATACCCGCCGCCACCGTAATAGCCACCCCCGCCCCCGCGGTAGCCGCCGCCATAATAACCGCCCCAGCCACCATAGCCACGATAGCCGCCCCCCCCATACCAACCGGTGCCGCACCAGCCGCTGCCAATTCCAAACCCCAGCGATAACGATAGCCCCGGATAAGCATACCCGGCGTAACCGCCGTAGTAAGGATAGCCGTCGGTGTAAGCGGGATAAGCCCCAGGATAAACGTAGCTTGTCGATGAACTCGGCATGACATACACCGTCGAAGCCGGTGCGGCCGCCGGTGCCGCCTGGACAGTCGTCGCCGGTTGCGCCGCGACGGGAGCGTATTGCGGCGCGCTGGCGCTGGCGTAATTCGGCTGCGGTGCCGCGGATTCGGTCACCTTGCGGCGCTGCTCCAGCATGGCGGTCAGCAGATGATCAGACATTCCCTGCTGCCTCAAGTAAACGATTTCGTTCACAGTCAAGTTGTAAACCCTCCCGGAGTTGCCGATGAAAGCAAGAATCGTATCCTCGCTCACATTTGCCTTGGCCAGTTTCACGACCTCCGCCACGCCATAAGACAATTGAACCGGCGCGCTCTGAGCGGCAGGCGAGGGTGTGGTCGCATTGGAGGTCACCGGGTCTTGCGCCCTGAGATCGAGCGCGGAAGCGGTCAACAAGCCCAGGACGGCAACCGCCGACAGTGACAGTGAAGCAATTCGAGTTTTCATAACATCGGTCTGTGACAACGACATACCCTCGCCGATACTTACCCTCCGGTCAAGTCCAGTCGCGACAATCCAAGTCCTGCCACCAGTTCCTGATTGTGCAACTTGCCGGGCCGGCTCCAGGCGCTCTCCCCGCTTCGGTCACCTCAGGCGGCCACGGTTTTCAGCCGCCTTCACGTTTTCGCGTACACTTCTGCGCCGTTTTCGACGAACTCGCGAGACTTCTCTGCCATTCCCTGTTGCAGCGCTTCCTCGGCGGTGACCCCTTGCTCGGCGGCGTATTGGCGAACGTCCTCGGTAATCTTCATCGCGCAGAAATGCGGGCCGCACATGGAACAGAAGTGCGCAAGCTTGGCGCCTTCTTGCGGGAGAGTTTCGTCGTGGAACTCGCGCGAACTGGTTGGATCCAGGCTCAGGTTGAACTGATCTTCCCAGCGGAATTCAAACCGGGCTTTGCTGAGCGCGTCGTCGCGCCGGCGGGCGGCGGGATGGCCCTTGGCCAAATCGGCGGCATGCGCCGCGATCTTGTAGGCGATGACACCGTCCTTCACGTCTTTCTTGTTCGGCAGGCCCAAGTGCTCCTTGGGCGTAACGTAGCAGAGCATCGCACACCCATACCAGCCGATCATCGCGGCGCCGATGGCGCTGGTGATATGGTCGTAGCCGGGCGCGATGTCCGTGGTGAGCGGCCCCAGCGTATAGAATGGCGCTTCGCCGCACCACTCCAGTTGCCTGTCCATGTTCTCCTTGATGAGATGCATCGGGATATGGCCGGGACCTTCGTTCATGACCTGGCAATCCATCTCCCAGGCGATCTTCGTCAGATGTCCTTGCGTGCGCAGTTCGGCGAATTGGGCTTCATCGTTGGCGTCCGCAATCGAGCCGGGCCGGAGGCCATCGCCGAGACTGAAGGCGACGTCGTAGGCGCGCATGATTTCGCAAATCTCGCGAAAGCGGGTGTAAAGGAAACTCTCCTGGTGATGGGCAAGGCACCATTTCGCCATGATCGAGCCGCCGCGCGACACGATGCCTGTGACACGGCTGGCCGTGAGCGGGATGTGCCGCAGCAACACGCCGGCATGAACAGTGAAGTAATCGACGCCTTGCTCGCATTGCTCGATCAGCGTGTCGCGATAGACCTCCCACGTCAGTTCCTCGGCTTTGCCCTCGACCTTTTCGAGCGCCTGGTATATCGGCACGGTGCCGATGGGCACGGGCGAGTTGCGGACGATCCATTCACGGGTCTCGTGGATGTTCTTTCCGGTGGACAGGTCCATGACCGTGTCGGCGCCCCACTTGCTGGCCCAGCGCATCTTCTCGACCTCCTCTTCGATGGACGACGCGACCTCGCTGTTGCCGATGTTGGCGTTGATTTTCACCAGAAAGTTGCGGCCAATGATCATCGGCTCGCTCTCGGGATGATTGATGTTGGCCGGGATGATCGCGCGCCCCCGCGCG
>JBAXTC010000863.1:0-3141 GCA_037130375.1 Verrucomicrobiota bacterium
CTCGGCCTCCTTACGCAACTCGCTCCGGGAGAGTACATGGTCAACGAACCCACCTTTCCCCGCACGGCAACTTTCGCATACCTGTTGGCGCTCTGCTGGGAAACACATTTTCCAAACACAATCACCGCTCCTCTCTCTGCCGTAAGCGAAGGCTTGTGCCCTCTGCTCCTAACCGGTAGCGGTGTCCTCAAGCAAGCCCTGGACGAACTGCAGGCCCTTGGCCTCGTTCGTGTCCAGCAGAGGACATTCCCTTACCAAGTCGAGACACTCTGGTCCTCCGTACCCGGCCTCCTTCAAAAGGTCTATGAATGACGCGAGGCAACTAGTAATCCTCCTCCGGCATGGCGGCCTGCGATCGAGAGTCGGCACCATTCTCCTGCCGCACACCATCCTCGGAAGAGAAGAGACTCTCGCTGCTCAACTCGACGTCCACTACATCAACTTTGCATCCTGCATCCTCGATTCCCTCCCTGAAGAAGCCGCCTATCTCACCCTCAGCGTCGACAAACTAACTTATCACCTAGACCTTTTGGCCAATAGCCGCACCGCTAGAGACTGCATCCTTCTTGCGAACTTCGACCTCCCGCTTTCCAGGCTCGCCCATGAGAACAGATTGCTCCTGTGGGGCCGACTCCTCCTTGATTTTCCATACAAAAAGAACTCCCTCATCTTGTTGCTCCCGGCAGTAGTGCCTCACAGCGCATTGCTGCCGGAAGGAGGGCTACAGCAGGAGTGGGCGGACTCCAAGCGGCTAGTAAACCTCTCAAACGGTAATCTTTCAGAAATATGACGACCATACACGACATTGTCCAATGTAGTCGCGACACTGCCTTCCGGAACGATGTCCAGCTCGGCTGGTACCAAACCGACTCCCAGGAAAATATTCAACTGGTTAAGAGCTACATTTTCAGCAAGCAATCTACCGCCGACCACACGTCCCCGATAGACATACTGAAAATGCTGCGAGACGCCTTTGTAGTCCGGCCCCCTGAGAACCGCTATTTGGTTATCGCAACATTCGGCCACGGGAAAAGCCATCTGGCCCTCGCGGCCGCAAATTACTTCGGCCAGGACGCCATGTCAAAAGAGGTAGAGTGCCTCCTGGCCAGCATACAAAAGGCATGCAGCGGGCCATGCCCGGAAGTCACGTCCTTCCGCGACTTCAAAACCCAGCGCAATCGCTACCTGGTGCTGTGCCTGAACGGTACTAAGTTCATGGACCTCCAGCAGGCGTTCCTCACGGAGATCAAAACCAGCCTGGCAGCAGCCTTGGGCAATAAGAACATCACTCTTCCATTCTGGTTTTCGGACGCTGAAGAGTTCTTCAGCAATTTGGGAAAAGATGACATTAAGCGCCTGAACAAGCACTTGGAAGAAAAGGCCCTCGACATCGCCTCGCTTCTCGAACGCATCAGGTCTCACGATCAAAGCATGCATCAAATCTGCCGTGAGGCCGTTTGCTTCCTCCACCGGGTCATCCCGAACTGGGAAGCCCACGTCAGCTTGGCATCCGTTCTCGACTGGCTGGTCAAGACCTACTGCGGCCCCGAGAACGATTTCGCGGGCGTTCTTATCCTATTCGACGAATTCAGCGCCTTCGTCCGGAGCTACAGCAAGCGCACTACTCCGGGCTCACCCCTCCAAGATCTTTTGGACGGTGTCGCCAATAACCGCCAAAAGGTTGTTTTCACCGCCTTCGCACAGTACGACCCCGCCGGCTGGGTACAACAAATGGCCGAATCCCAATCCAAAGAAGTCCTGCTCACAGAGTTGGACCGCATCCCCAGAACCCATCATTTCTCCCTCTTCAACACGATGGAGACAATTCTCGACTCCTTTCTTGTGCAAGAGGAAGCCGCTCTCAAAAGCGCTCTCGACCAGGGCAATGCTTGGCCCGCCTTTTGCGACGCTAGCAATCGCTCTCACATGCTCTTCCATACAAGGTACGAACTCGAACTCAAGTGGAGCATAGAGGTGTTCGAGCAAGTCGTCTCCCGAGGCTGCTTCCCCCTGCACCCGATGACAACAGCGCTTCTCTGCAACATTCGATTCCAAGAGGTTGGCAGTGCCAGAACGGTTCTCGGCTACGTTATGGATCAAGTTCGCCACAGCGGTAGCAAACCAGCAGTGTCCGACCACAGTCCCAATTGGATCCCCGCGAAAACCATCGCCGAATTCTTCACAGTTGACGAATTGGCTGATCAAGCGGGGAAACAGTACAAGCAGGCAATCAGCACAGGAGGTGGGGACATTAATCCAGAGGAACACGCCATCCTCAAATCCCTCCTGCTCTGGACGGTCGCCGGTCTACCCACTAGGCACGTGAAACAGGTGCAAGCTTTAAGTGACTTTTCGGCATACGACCTGGATAGCACTGAAAAAGCACTCAAAACACTCGCGGACGCACACGTTATCTGCTACGACGATGCGACTTCCAAGTACGCATTCTTCGCCCCAGGAGGAGGCATCGCCAAAGTCCTTGACACCATAAGGCAGCTCAAGAAAGGGAAAACCCTCTCGTGGCAGGACATCCAAACCCTCAACCACCAACATGGCGAGGAGTGGGGCATTCCCGACATAGAGAACAGCGTGCCATGGGGTGCCGCAAGTGATTGGGCTTCGGCGCAAGTCCTGTTACCCAAGGAGTTCTTTAGGCCAGACAAAATCAACACTATTCTTGAAGAGAGGGGCACACACGGTGCTGTATTTTGGCTTTGTGCTAGGACGGATGCAGACATAAAGGCCTTAGAAAACACAGCCCAAGCTGTGCTTGACGTCGTAGCTGCATGTCCACCTAAACCGATCATATTTGCTCTCCCAAGTAAGCCAAGTCCAGTCTTGTACGACAAACTTCTCGACCAGCTCATAATCCGCGACTTCACAGTTGCGCAGGAGCAGGAACTGGGATCATCAGACATGGCAACCATCAAGAATCAAACCAAGAAAACCATTACAGATGAGATAACCTCACTCCGGCAGAACGCCCGCAAGCTGGTCAACCCCTCGTCGATGCATGTAGCCTTGAACGCCCGCCCTGGGATCACGAGGGTTTCTAGCCTCTCGCTTGAGATGGTCAAGCTTGCCTACCCATCCGCCCCGCCATATTTCTTTGAACAATACAAGCTGTCCCACGCACGACTG
>JBAXTC010000864.1:0-3137 GCA_037130375.1 Verrucomicrobiota bacterium
GTCAAGGGGTTTACCCGCTGACGCTAACGGTGACCGACAATGGGAATCAATCCGTTACGGCCACCCAGAACGTGATTGTAGTGGCCGGCAGCCCGCCCGTAGCCAGGATCACCGCCAGCACCTTGGCCCCCGAAGGTGCCCAGCCGATCTCTTTCAGCGGCGACAGTTCCACGAGCGACCGCGGGATTTACCTCTATACGTGGTTCCTGCCACCGCGCCAGTTCGACTTTGTCGGGCAGTACTTGGACCCGAACCAGTGGAGTTCCACCTATACGGTGCAGAATAACAAACTGACCGTCACCGGTCAGGGCTTTTGGGGCGGTTCATACTTTTTCTCCATTGGCACGCTGCTGCAGCGGGGCTGTGCCATCCAGGGGCAGGTGGATACTCCCTCGATCGCCAGCTCGCATGCAATGGTCGGATTGAAAAACCTGAACATTACCTCCGGGCAATACGGACAATACCCCTACGCGCTTTATTTCGCCGATGGCGCTGTCCGGATTTATGAAAACGGCGGTAACCGGGGCGAAGTGACCAATTATCTCAAAGGCACGGCTTACGATTTCCGCATTGAAACCAAATCCGGCGCGGGCGCGCGCTACTATCTGCGGCCTTCCGGCACCGGCCAGGCCTTCACCCTGATCTTTGACTCCAACAACTACACCGATGCGAGTTTCAGTTTCGGCGCCGACGTTTATACAAGCGTGTGGAGCTTCGAACAGTTTGAGGTGGACCACGTGTTTGCGACCGGCAGCAACATTAAAACGCCGGTTAATCCGGGGGGCGTTGTCACCCTGCAAGTTGTGGACAACGCCCTGCTGACCAACTCGACGAGTGTTGTGGTCACGCCGATCATCGGCTTGCCGCCCGTGGCGGGCATCAGCGGCCCCACCAATGGTCAGGCCGGGGTGCAACTGGCTTTCGACGGCTACAGCTCGAGCGACGATTATGCCATCGCCAGCTACACCTGGGACTTTGGCGATGGCAGCCCGCCGGGATTCGGCCCCGCTGTCACCCACAGTTATGGCACCACGGGCACTTATACCAATACGCTCACCGTGATGGATTATGCCGATCAATCTGCTTCGGCCTCGCTGGTGGTGACCATTACCGGCAGCAACGCCCTGGTTCACGTTCCCTGGCTGTTTGTCAATGGAATCGAGCAGCCGCACTCGACCTACGCCGGCAAGACCAACACGCTCAAGGCCGTCGCCCGCGGCATTCCCGTGCCGTTCACGAATATCTGGGACTTTGGCGATGCCTCGGGCACGGTGACCAACGTCATTACCAACTCAGCGCTGCTCTATAATCTGGAGGCCAGGCACGCCTACACCGGTGGCGATGGCACCCCCTATTATGCCGGCGTGACCGTCATCCTGAGCAACGGAACGGTTCTCGCCGACACCTATCCGCTGCTGATTCGGACCAAGACGATCGACATCGAGGAGCAGGTCGCGATCGATGAGGGCCTGTGGTACATGCAAAAGACCCAGAACCGCTACGACTTCTCCGATGGAACCAAAGGCGGCGATTGGATCTCGGTGGGCTACAAGATTAACGCGACCGCCTCCAGCGTGAGCGCTTTTGCAGTCAATGGCCACTTGATGACGGACGACGCCAACCGCGACCCGTATGTCGATACGGTTCAGCGTGGCGTCAATTACCTGCTTAATTCCCTCAGCACGGTCTCGATCGGCATGCAGCCCTACGGTAATCCCGACGGGAATGGCAACGGTATCGGACTACAGGCCGTCGGCCAACCCATTTATGAAACTGGCGCTTTGATGGATGCGCTCGTCGCGGCCGGCCGGGCCGAGTTGATTGCGCCCAGCGGCGGGGCCAACGTGAAGGGCCGCGCGCTCAGGGACATCATGCAAGACATGGTGGACATGCATGCCTGGGGCCAATACGACGACCCGGCCGTCGGCGGCGGCTGGCGTTATAGCTGGAATACGTGGCCGGACAATTCGGCTTGCCAATGGGCGGCGATTGGGATGCTGGCGGCGGAACGGTTCTGGGGAATCACGGCGCCCCAATGGGTCAAAGATCTCAACCTGGTCTGGCTGAACTACTCTGAAGGAACCTCCGGGTTTGGCTATACGGGGCCGGGCGATGGCATCGCCACAACTCCATCGGCGATGGTGCAATTGGCTTATGATGGCATTACGACCACCAACGCCCTCTGGCAACATGGCGAAAACTACCTGGCCAACAATTGGACTTCGGGACAAAACATCATAGCGCAGAATAACGTCTATGCCAACTATGCCATCGCCAAGTCCCTGCGCACTGCCAATCCCCAGGCAGTCCACAATTTCACTCTGACTGGCAAGGACTGGTTCCTCGATCCCAATAATGGCCTGGCTCGCGTGACCATAGACCGCCAGTTCGCCGATGGCTCCTGGACAGCTTCGGCCTATGTGGACACGGGTCTCGCTTCGCCCTGGTCGGTCCTCATCCTGTCCAGTTCGCTTTTCCAGCAAGGACCGGTCGCCGTTATCAACGTCAAGCCAAACCCCTCGGCCATCGGTTACCCCGTCGTGTTCGACGGCAGCGGTTCCTATCACAAACATCCGGGTTACAAGATTGTTAATTACCGCTGGATCTTTGATTCCTCGAAGGGATTAAATTTCGACCACCCCGACGCCGTGGGTCCGGTCGTTACTAACGTTTTTGGTTCGCTGAGCACGAACACCGTCTTCCTCCAGGTGCGCGACAACAGCACACCCCAACTCCTCGATGCCGCCTCCGTCGTCGTACAAACTACCATTCCGCCCTATCCGCCCACAGTCGATGCGGGCGGACCTTATGTGGCTTGCGTTGGTCAGGACGTTCAGCTCGATGGTTCCGGTTCGTTCTGCGTTGATGCTGCCGCCGGCAATTTTATCCAGTCCTATGACTGGGAAGTTCACTACCAGGTGCCCGTCACGTTCAACCAGGGTGTGAGCGGCGTTCACGCCGTCGTCACCAATGGTTACCCCGGCGCGGGCAATTACACCATCGGCTTGCGCGTCAAGAACGCCAATTCGATCGTCTATACCAATTTCGCCTTCCCCGACGTAACCGCCGATGCCTTCACCACCGTCTATGTCTATGACCGCGTCATCCCCGACCTGAAAGGCCGGCCGAAAGGCAAC
>JBAXTC010000865.1:0-3132 GCA_037130375.1 Verrucomicrobiota bacterium
CAGTTGAATCATAGGTTCCAGCTTTTTGAGCATCAAAAAGTCAAAGCCTGGTTGATTCGGTGTTTTGCACTTGGCCCGGGTTTCGTAGGATGCCCTGGTGAAACAGCATCAGTTTGTGCGCAAGAAAAGAATCAGCGGGGTAGCGAGCCTCGTTTGAGGGAACAGGAGATGGAGGCTTCGCCACGCATCAGTGTTCTCGTGCCGGTTTATAACCACGGGCTGACGGTGGGGCGCGTCGTTCACGAATCGAGGCGCGCGTTCCCGGTGATCGCGGTGGACGATGGTTCGACGGACCAAACGCCGGCGATTCTGGCGCGGGCGGCCGGCATAACGGTCGTCACACTGGCGGTCAACCGCGGGAAAGCGGCCGCCCTCAGAGCCGGATTCGCCAGGGCGGAAGAGATGGGATTCACCCACGTGATCACGCTCGATGCTGACGGGCAACATCCGCCGGCAGCGCTGGCGGAATTTGCGGCGACGTGCCGCCAACAACCGGAAGCATTTGTCATTGGGGTCAGGGATCTCAAGGCAGCAGGAGCCCCCTTTGCGCGGCGGTTTTCCAACGCGCTGTCCACGTTCTGGTTCAAGTTTGAAACCGGGGTGCTGCTTTCCGATACGCAGTGCGGTTACCGGGTTTACCCGCTGGCAGCCGTCAAATGCCTCGTGGTGGAGTCGGACCGATATGCCTTCGAATTGGAGATCATGGTTAAAGCGGCGTGGGCGGGCATTCCTCTGCGCTCGCAACCGGTGCAGGCGGATTATGCCGCAGCGACGTCGCGGCTTTCTCATTTTCATCCAATTCGCGATTTCGTCCGTGTTTTTCGCGCGCATACCCGGCTGTCCGCCCAGGCGCTTTTTGTGCCGGCGGCGCAGCGGAGGTCATCCGGCGCAGGAGTTGGGAGGGTTCATTAGCCCGAGGCTGCCTTGACATGCGGGGACACTTTGAGACACTGCCCGGTCTATGGCTGAACCAAAAACCGGTGAGTTGATGGAAAAGATCGTTTCGCTCTGCAAACGACGCGGGTTCATTTTCCAGTCGTCGGAAATCTACGGCGGGCTGAATGGATTTTGGGATTACGGCCCACTCGGCGCGGAACTCAAGCGCAACATCAAGGAGTCGTGGTGGCGGTCAATGACGCAACTGCGCGATGACGTGGTGGGCCTGGATGCTTCGATCATCATGCATCCGCGAATCTGGGAAGCCAGCGGCCATACCGGCACTTTCAGCGATTTGATGGTGGATTGTCTGCTGACGAAGAAGCGTTTTCGCGCTGACCAGGTTGAGCCGCAGAGCGGCACGGCTCACTTTTACACGGGAGCGACCGATGAAAGCAGCGGCAAGGAGTCCAAAGAGGCGTTCTCGGTCTTGATTCCCACCGGCAAGCAGGCCGAGCACGCCCGCAAGCCAGCCCGGCAGTTTTATCAGCAGCGGGGTCTGGAGAATCCAACCCTCTGCGGCGAACGCACCGAAGAAGTTCAAGACTCGACGCGCTACAATCCCGAGAACGGCGGTCTGCTGACCGAGCCGCGCCCGTTCAACCTAATGCTGAAGACCTACGTTGGCCCGGTCGAGAGCGCCGACAACCTTGCCTACCTGCGCCCGGAAACAGCGCAGGCCATTTTCGTCCAGTTCAAGAACACGCTGGAGGTCTCGCGCCAGCGGGTGCCGTTTGGTGTTTGCCAGATCGGCAAGGCGTTTCGCAATGAAATCAACCCGCGCAACTTCACCTTCCGCTCGCGCGAGTTCGAGCAGATGGAGCTGGAGTACTTCATCCGGCCTGACGAGGTGGTGCAGTCAATGGCGGGCTCCGTCGCCCAGTTGTCCGACCCCCAACCCGCGCCCCTCAGCCCCCAGCCCAACTGGGGCTGGGAACTATGGCACAAGTATTGGGTCGAGCAACGCATTCGGTGGTATGAGAGCATCGGCCTGGGGCGGGATATGCTGGTCGAATACTGGCAGAAAAAGGAAGAACTGGCGCACTACGCGAAGGCCACTGTTGATATCCTGTTCAAATTCCCATTCGGCACGCAGGAGTTGGAAGGCATCGCCGCGCGCGGCAATTTCGACCTGACGCAGCACCAGAAGTTCAGCGGCAAGTCGATGGAGTACTTTGATGAGGAAGCGAAGGCGAAATACGTTCCCCACGTCATCGAACCCAGCGCCGGCGTGGATCGCCTGGCATTGGCCCTGATTTGCAATGCCTATTGCGAGGACCATGCGCCGGATGAAAAGGGCAAGCTGGAATCCCGGGTGGTCATGCGGTTTCATCCCCGCATCGCCCCGATCAAAGCCGCCGTCTTTCCGCTGCTCAAAAACAAGCCTGACCTCGTGAACAAGGCCAAAGCGGTCCGTGATCTTTTGCGTCCGCACATGTCGGTATTCTACGACGAGGCCGGCGCGATTGGCAGGCGGTATCGCCGCCAGGACGAAGCCGGCACGCCGTTTGGCGTCACAATTGACTTCGATACCCTGGGCGAGAAAGGTCCGGAGCTGCATGACACGGTGACGTTGCGCGACCGCGACACCATGAAGCAAGAGCGAGTAAAGATCGGGGATTTGGTGCCTATGTTACTGGAGAAGATCCGGTAATGGTCGGCGACACGGAGCTGATCAAGAAACGGGCGCCAACGCTTTATGTCATCATCGTCATAAAGCTGCTCAAGGGCCTGATCTTCGTGTCGCTGGCCATCGCGGCCTACACGCTCTCGGACAATGACCTGCCGGCGGAATTGCACAACCTCCTGCACCTCTTGCGGTTGAATCCAGAACGGAAGTTTTGGACCGACCTCGCCATTCAAGTCGGCCATCTCACCGAGCAGAATATTCTCTGGACTGCGGCCGGGACGCTGATTTACAGCCTGTTTTCGCTCGTCGAAGGCATCGGATTGATGTTTCGCGTAAGCTGGGCCGGCTGGCTGGCGATCGGGGAATCAGCATTCTTCATCCCAATCGAGATTTACGATCTAGTCCGCCAGACTTCCCCGGACCGGGTTCGGCCAGGACACCCGGTGACGATACTGGTCATTCTGGCCCTCAATATTGTCATTGTGTGGTACCTGCTTCAGAATCGCCACCGGCTGTTCCGCCATCACTATCATTAGTGATCGGTCATCAGTTATCCGCCCTCCGTC
>JBAXTC010000866.1:0-3130 GCA_037130375.1 Verrucomicrobiota bacterium
AGACCCCGCCGTTATCGCCGGCCTGGCAGCCCCAGGCTAGTACCGCAACACGCGCGTTTCGCCTTTCTTCAACGGCAGAATCACCCGAGGTCCAGTCGCGACGACCTCGCCACTGAGAGCGTCGCGCACTTGGCCACCATGCCCGGTATCGAGCGTAACTGGACCATCCTGGGAAGCGTGAAGCGCCACAATCGGGCCATTTGCATAGACGTTGCAGTCCGTCTGCGTGTAGAGATGAACCCCGGCCTTCCGGGCGGCCAGCCGCAGCAGTTCGGAGGTCAGGCCGGGCGCACCTGCAAACAGTGACCAGCCCCCTTCGCTCCGCCGGAGCGCCACTGCAACCGAGCCATCCGGGTAGGTCGCCAAGGCCTCGCCCGGCGCGGCGTCAGCGACGCTAAACAACGGAGTCACCGGCCCATCCACGCCAAACCCCGATAGCAACCCGAGTTGCTTGCCGAGGTCAGTCGGTGTCGCCCATGCCTTGGCGGGCGAGACCGGCGTCAGGCTGAACCCGGTCAACTCGCGCATGGCCTCCGCCGAGGGGCGGTCACCATCGTGCAGGCCGGGCGCGTAGCACCAGACCCGGCATCCTGCGCGCGTGTGGGTTTTCAGCGCCTGCCGCTGGACAGCCGAAAGCTGCCACGCGTTAAGAAAGACATAGAGCTTGGAGTGAACCTGGCCACGAACGACATCATCGAGCAGGTATTGCCCATAAGGCGCGCCCATCCGAGCCAGCGGCCGCCGGACCTGATAGATGCCGGGTTCCGTCACCGTCCACGCGCTGGCGGACGTCTCCAGCATCGAGCGCTCGTCGATGACTGCCGCGACCTCGGGGCGGTAAGGGATCGGACGCTCCAGGAAAATCTGGTCCACGGGGGCCAGACGCCGCATTTCGTCCCACATTCGCTCATCGTTAAACCAGCCGGTCATCCCGAGGTCCATCCACCAGCTCGCAAAGTTTCGGGTGGCTTCCGCCGCGCCGTTCCGCAGCAACAGCGTTTGCGTCTCCGCCAGGTCCTTGGCCCCGTCGAACTGACCGGGAAACTCGCCACTGCCAAGGTATGTCCGTGTGTCGTCCTCGTAGAGCCACATCTTTCCAGCCAGCGCGACGCTTTCCGCCGCGGTCATGGCCGGGGCGCTGCCCCCGATGCCTCGGTCGAAGTAGGAAATCGGCGAGCAGAGGATGTCGATGTCCTTGCAGTCGAGCACCTGCCGGAGCGCGTAATGCCCGCAAGTTGCCGGCCCCAGCCGGATGGTGCCGAACTCGAAAACGTACCCGTAAAAGAACACAACCAGTTTCCGGCCGTGGGACGCCTGCCGGGCTGCATGCGCCAGATCACAGACCAGGTCGGCCATTGCCTGCTGTTGGAATGCCGCGAAATCAATCAGCGGCTTCTGGTTCGCCGGATCGCGCAGGATGCCGGTGGGCGAGGCGCGCCGCTGGGCGGGGGTTGGCACCGCGGCGGCGTTCAGGATGGCAGACCCATCGTGCCAGGCAGACTGGAGTGCCGCGTCGCTGCCGTATCGGCCTCGGAGCCAGCTCCGCCAGGCATTTGTGTCAGCCGCGCCGTAGCCGTTCAAGCGATTCTCCCAGGTATCCTGGTAAAACCATTCGCCGGTGTTTTGGCCACACGGATGATAGCCCGCCATCTGGTCGCCGAATTTACCCTCCAAATGCTCGACCAAGGCTGCCACGCGGGCGGCGGCGTCACGGCGATAGAGAGGCGATGCAACGACTGCGTGATGCTGTTGAGAACCGTCCTCCCAGGTCATCACGTCGTCCGGATGAGCCTTGCGCCACCAATCCGGCGGGTCGGCCCCAAATCGCGGCAGAAGCAATGCCCGAGGGTTGGCTTGAATCACTTGCGCGCAGATGTTTTCGGCAGCCTTCCAGTCGGCGGATTGACCTGGAGCAGGCCAGGGCATGTCGATGGGAAAGGTGACAAAATTGACCCCTGCGGCGGCGGCCATCCGGATTTGCGCTTCAAACGCCCCCGGCGGACCTCCCAAACAGACATACGGATCGCCAGGCCGATAAAGCGCCACGGTCAAATCCCGCGCAGGTTCAGCCTTGGCCCAAAAGCTTACACGGTAATGACTGCCTCGGACAATGGCCAGGTTCGCCACGTGGTGGATGTGGTAGTCAGGCCACTTTCCCGTCGAAGGCTGGCGCAGCTTCACGTGCAGGCCGGCGGTCCCGCCGACCCCAACGGCCGGCTCCACCGTCGCCGTGCCCACGGTGTTTGCCGCTCCGGGCGGCCAGACATTCCAATCGCGTGAGAATGCATCCGGCCCGCTCTCAAAGTCCGAAAGGGGGGCCACCTCTTTGGCTGAGACCACCTCCGCGATGCGGATATTGTCGAGAAACACGTCGCCCGGAATCTGGCCGAATCGGAAGTGAAGGGTGCCCGTATTCCGTGCATCCTCCTGGGCGATGAACTCGAATTCGACGGAGCGGCCAGCCGGCTCAATCTTGATGGGCGCGAGACCGGGTCCGCTGAAGAATACCCGAGGGCGGACTGGCTGGCCATTGACCACCAGTCGTGGCGCGCCGGAACGGGACTCGACGCGAACCGTGAGGCCCTCGGCGCTCGTCGCTGGGGCGTGGACAGAAAGGCTCGCCGATACGGCCAACGCCGCAAAAAACCTCCTCCCCGCTCCTGACCCTCGGTAGGGCCGCCTCACGAACAGTGACTTTGCTGCGCCAATATCTTCTTCTTCTGTGAACATCCAGATGCCTTTTCCCCAGCATGGGGGCACCCAAGCGCGGAAACAAGCAATGGTTCACCGTCGCCGAAGTGGTCAGCGAGTTCGGCGTGCCGTCCAGAGCGGAGGGCGACCTCAGATTTTTCCAAAACCACCACCCTGGGTAATTGGGACTTGTCCAATGCCGCTAGGATTTGAGCCCGGAGAAAACCCGAGAATCCGGTCCAAGCCTTTGTCCCGTAGGGACATGCGAGAATAGCCCAACGTTTAAACGTTGGGAACCAGCGTCCGTGGCCCGACAAGTCCCGAAGGGACGGTTGATATTCACTCCCACAAATAGCGCTTGTCGTAGGCAATGCGGTGTTTCTCAAGCAAAGCCAGGAACTCCTCCTGAAACGTCATCTTCCGATGGTGATCCTCCTGG
>JBAXTC010000867.1:0-3123 GCA_037130375.1 Verrucomicrobiota bacterium
ACTTCACCTTCAAGAACATCTGTCCGAGCAGCCGCAAGACAAGCGCCCACCACAGCACCCGGACAACACTGGCCACGACAGTCACTATTACCGCGATTGGCACCATAAGCTTCTCTACCAAGGCCAACATCTGATCGGCCTGCGCACTCGTCAGCGTGCCCGCCTGGACCTGTTTAGCCATCAGCTTCGCCTGCTGTTCCCGCATCTGCTGTTGAATGACCGGCTGGGACAAAATGGCGATCGCCGCAAGCGTTCCCACCACCGCCGACAGGAGAGCAGGCACGAGCCAATTCCCAATCGAACTCCGACCGGCTTTGACCCCTGCAAAAACCTCGCCGGGGATCGCAAAGACATTCAAGAGCCGGGCGGCCAGAGACATCGCAGGCGGCGAGGCTTGCGGCGGGGATTCCAGGGCCGGCAGAGGTTCATCCATATAACAAAATCAGAATCAAACGCGCCCAACGAGGCACGCCGGCAGAATGACAAAGATATTGCCCCATGTCCAGTCAGGGGACACACAGTCATGCTTGACTTGGTCTGCCAGAGGGTCGCGCGCTCGTGGTGCTCATGCTTCTGCCATAGCAGGGCTAGCCCCACCACGGCGGGCAGCAAGTCTTCAATCGCCAGCGGAGATTGCGAGCCGCTTCATGGTGATTCGATTTCCGAGTGGTCGTCATTTGACTTCGCCGGCGGCGGCTCCGGCAGCGGGGCCGCATTTCCGTTGGAGATTCTGCTCCCGTTCATCGTCCGGACCTCCCACTCCTTTTTGCGCCACTCGATCGTCGCGGCCCCAGCCAACCGCGTGTAAATGACCGGAACTTTTCGCTGCCCCAAACGCTCGCGCAGTTTCGGGCTGGCGCGTTCTGAGGCTGGAAGTTCTGAATCCGCAACGATGATTACCCGCGGTTGAAGGGTGTCGATCAGCGCGTCGCAAATCGCTTCGCTTTGAACCGGCAGACCCGTAATCACAATGTCTGCGCGCAGATCGGGGTATCTTTCGAGTAGAGCATATTGTCCGGGTCGGCCCAGGTCTGAAAGGAGCAGAACTCGCGTGCCGTGGACCGTGCCTAACAGCACCAGGGCATTATCATCCGCCTGGGCGAAATGATCGCCTGTATCGGGGTGCAGGACTTTCCAGGAACCCAACTGGTCGTCGCGGCTGATCGTCCGCAATTTCTCCGGCGCGCGGCCCAGGTCTTTGAGAATCCGACGATAAGCGGGCGAGCGAAATCGGACGGCGCTGGCGCAGAGTGTTTCAACCCGGAAGCAACTAGCCAGCATTTCGGCGCCACCCACGTGGCGCAAGTCGCCGTGCGTGAGGAGCAACGCTGGCAAGCGGTTCACCCCATGAGCGCATAGGAACGGTTTGGTCAGCAACTGAACGGAGTTGCTGTTCCCGCAATCGATGAGCAGATCGTTTCTCCAGCCCGGCGCGTCAAAGTAAATGGCGGTCCCGCCGTTCACGGGCAGGATGCTCAGCCGCGTGACGGAGCATTCTCGCCAGCATTGCCAGGCCCAGCAGCAAACCGCCAACGCGAGGGCTGCGATTTTCCAGGCGCGCAATTTGGGTCGAAAAATCCAACCGGTCAGTGTTGTCAGCAGCACGAGGTAATACAGCCCGGTAGCGAACAGGCTCGGCTCGGACGCATAGAAATAAGCGGCGGGCCAGTCAGCGAACCAATGGCTCGAGACACAGATGCATTCCATGAGAAACCAGCCCGCATGGTTGAAGAGTTCCGCCAGGGCCGGAAACCAGCCTGCCAGCAATAGACTGGTGAAGTTGCTGATCAATACCAGCCCGCATAAAGGAACGGCGACGACATTGGCTGGTGTGCTGACGGGCGTCACAATATGGAAGTAATACGCGACCAGGGGCAGGGAGCCGATCCAGGCGGCGAAAGAAGTCAGCAGCAGATCGCCGACAAACCGGCCCGGCGCACGCAATGTTCGCCGCCAGCGCGGCTGCAGTTTGGCTGGCAGCAAGGGATCAGGCGCCACCAGGCGTTTGGCAAGTTCCTGCATGACCGGCATCGTCAGGATCATGCACAGGACGACAAAGAAAGAGAGTTGGAAGCCGGCCTGGAAGATCTGCCGCGGCTCCCAGATCAAAATGATGAGGGCCGCCGTAAAGAGGGAGTTGATCAGGTCGCTCGGCCGCTTGAGTGCCCATCCGATAATGACCACCGTCAGCATCACCGTGGCGCGGATCGCGGAGGCCGGCCAGCCGGTCAGCCCTGTATAAAACCAAATCAACGGAAGCAGCACCAGCCCGCACGCGGCGCGCGGCAGGCGCAGCACGCGCAGCAGCACGAAAAAAATGCCAAAGATGATTGCCATGCGCAGCCCGTCCACCGCGAAAATATGATACGTCGCCGCTTGAACAAACGGTTCCGAGACCTCCTCGGTCAGGGCGGTTTTCCATCCCAGCGTCAGCGCCCACTCCAGGCGCAGCGACTCATCTTCCGCCGGCAAGCCCAGCGCCAGTGCCTGGCGCGCCCAAGTGCGAAAACGGTCCGCCAACGGCGGCGTCGCCGGCGAAGAAAGAAGCTGCCAATCACTTTCGGAGGCGGACTGCAAGTTGTAATAGATTCCTTGCTCCCGGAGGTAAGCCCGATAATCAAATGTCCCCTCGGCGAAGGCAATCTTGGGCAGGCCAGCGACCCCGGTGATCTCGACGGTTTGGCCGACAAAGAAATTGGTGGCCAGCAGTCCTCGCGTAGTGACGGCCATCCGACCGGTTGCGGGCTGCCAGGGTTTGCGATTCGGCCGCAGGGCCGTGACATCGATTCGGGCCAGCGTGCGCCACGATTCCTCTGAATTGCGCTCGGAGACGCGCTGGACCGGCGTTTCGTGCAGAGTGCCGCGAATCGTGACGATGTCAGGCTCATCGCCAAGGATGCGGCGCAGGTCATGCGGTGAAATGATGGCGGTGCGGAGCGTGAAGTTGGTCCAGCCTGTAAGCACAATGAGCGCGCAGAGCAGCGATAGCCTCGCCCCGCGCCACGCCAAGGTCAACGCCGCCGCGCCGAGCGAGCCGGCCAAAAGGAGCGGCGGCGGAAGCGAGATAAAACAGGCGATCAGGATTCCGCCAACATAGAGCAACGCCACTGGCACGAGTGGTCG
>JBAXTC010000868.1:0-3118 GCA_037130375.1 Verrucomicrobiota bacterium
GAGGAGGGAGAGGGGGTAGTAGGGGGAAACGTGATGCGTGATGCGTGATGCGTGATGCGTGATGATGGGGGCTGGTTCCTGAGTTTTGGGGGCGGACTTCGGGGTTCGGACTTTTGTGTAGCGGGCGTAGGTCCAGAGCGTCAGCAGCCAGAAAAAGGCGCCCAATAGGTCTTTCCGCTCGGCCACCCACGCCACTGACTCGACATGGAGCGGGTGCCAGGCAAACAACGCCGCGACAGAGGCGCTGCGCCACATCGCGCCTGTCATGCGGTTCAAGACGAGAAAGAGCAGGAGGGTATTGGCGGTGTGCAAGAGCAGGTTCGTCAGGTGATGACCGGCGGGTCTTAAGCCGTAAAGCTGGCAGTCCAGCATGTGGGAAAGCCAGGTCACGGGATGCCAGTTGCTGGCCGCGTAGCTTCGGAAGGCCCACCGCACCCCCGGCCAGGTCAGTCCCGCCTGGACGTGAGGGTTTTCCGTCACATACGCCTGGTCATCGTACGCCAGGAACTCATGGCTGAGTGAGGGCGCAAAGACCCCCAGGGTGATCAGCCCGAGGGCCAGGCAAATCAACCCCTGACACGCCAAGCTGTAAGTCCGGGCCTTCACACCGCCGCCAATTGTGCGAAATCACCCGGTCATTTCAATCGCAAACAGTATCCTTATGGGCAGCAACCGGAGCGCCGGCTTTAGCCGGCTTAGATCGCAGTTCCTTACCGGCTGGCGGGGTCGCCTGTCGGTCGTCCAAAGCAGGCACTCCGATCCTCTGGGATACGGAGATCGTGGTAATGCCCATAAGCGCCCGCAGCACACATTCCAAAGCCGATGATCGTTCGTTGCGAATTGTCTGAATTTCACGCTTGCAGGACAATCGAATATGCCACAATATCGATAGCACAACTCAGTATGAGTCAGGCACGTAGCCGCAGGGTTGCCGTTGCCCGCCAGGTTGGTTGGGCTGATTGCGCAGTCGCAAAGAATCGCCGATCTGAAACACTGTTAAATCTAACGCCCTCCTTTGGACCCTTGATCAGAGGCCAAAGGCAGTCGAAACTCGACATCCATCATGAAAAGAACGCTCCCCCTCAACCTCGTCGTTGCCGCCTGTCTCACCGCGGGTCTGTTCGTCGAATCCGCCTCCGGTCAAATCCTCTTCAGCGCCGGTTCTCCCTACACCCAGGATTTCGATTCCCTGGCCAGTTCGGGCACTACCAACACGTGGACAGATAACAGCACATTGCCGGGCTGGTATGCCTCCAAGGTCCAGGTCGGAGCCATTACCACCTATCGCGCTGACACCGGGACCGCCAACACCGGCGCGATTTATAGCTACGGGGTCGCCGGAGTGAACCCGATCACCGACCGAGCGCTAGGTTCGATCGCCTCGGGCACTCCGGGCAACCTCGCCTATGGCGTCCGGTTCCAGAACGACACCACCCTGGCCATAACCAACATCACCATCAGCTATACCGGCGAGCAGTGGCGCAATGGCGGCAATACGGCGGTGCAAACCCTGGCCTTCTCCTATTTCATCGACAGCATTCCCATCCTCAGCTCGGACGCTGCCGGCGCGAATGCCTGGGTCTCCTTCAGTGCCCTGAGCTTTAACTCCCCAACCGTGGGCGCAACCGCCGCGGCGCTGGACGGCAATGCCCCCGCCAACCGACAGGTCTTTTCCCCTACTCTGTTGACCACCGTCGTTGTGTTCCCTGGCCAGGAAATCTTCTTCCGTTGGTTCGACCCTAATGATGCGGGTAACGATCACGGTATGGCGGTTGACGACCTCACCATTTCATTCACCGGCGTTGTCGCCGTGACGAACCCGCCCGCCATCGACCCCAGCGGTCAGCCTTCGAGCCGAACCAACAACGCCGGCACACGGGCCACGTTTACCGTCACAGCAACCGGCAGCCCGTTGAATTACCAATGGCACCTGGATGGGAACGACTTAATGGATGGCGTCAAAGTCTCCGGCTCGACCACCCCGTCGTTAAGCATCTCCAATGTATTGGTGGCTGACGTCGGCAGCTACGCCGTCACGGTGTACAATGGCGCCGACTCCGTCCTCAGCTCCGCCGCCGTGCTCACGGTCATCGATCCGGCTGTAAACACGCAGCCTCTGAGCCGCACCAACATCGCCGGTGATACCGCCAATTTCTTTGTCGCGGCCGCCGGCACCGGGTTTCCCCTGTCATACCAGTGGCGCTTCAACGGGACGGCCATTCCCGATGCCACATTCAGCTCGCTCAACGTCCTGAACGTCCAGTCCGCCAACCAGGGCGGCTATTCGGTGGTGGTCGGGAACAATGACTACACCGTCGGCTATGCGACCAGCTCCGTGGCAAATCTGACCTTGCTGGCCACACCGACGGCCAACATTGCCCGATGGGATTTCAATGCCACCAACAGCTTGGCGACCAACGCCCCCGTCTCTTCCATTGGCAACGGCACCGCTGGCATGGTCAACGGCACCAAAGGTGCCTTCTCCTCAGGCACGTTCTCCGATCCGGCCGGCCCCCCGGGTGCCGCCAACAGCGGCTGGAATACCACCTCCTATCCGCCCCAGGGAACAAGCAACAAGACCGCCGGCGTTCAATTCAATGTCAGCACACTGGGCTTCCAGGATATTCTGCTCGCCTGGGAGGAAAAGCACAGTGCGACCGCCAGCAAATACACCCGCCTCCAATACACCACCGATGGAAGCACTTTCGTCGATGGCGGCCTGATCACCATGACCTCGACCAACGGCGACTGGGTGTTCTACGTGATCAACCTGTCAGCCATCCCCGGCGTCAACAATAACCCCAACTTCGCCCTCCGCATCGTCTCCGAATGGGAATCGACCGCCATTGGCAACAGCAACTCCAATTATGCCGGTAGCGCCAGTTCTTACTCCACCGGCGGCACCATCCGGTTCGATCTGATGAGCGTTTATGGCAATCCCTTTACCGAGCCGACGCTGGCCTCGACGACCATCAGCAACATCATCGGCGCCACGCTGACCTACGGCGGCGGCGCCGGCTCGCAGTTCGTCCTCATGAAGTCAGCGAATGCTGCCGCCCCGCTGGCCGGTTGGACGCGGGTGCGCACTAACTTCGCCACGCCTGGCACGTTCACTGTC
>JBAXTC010000869.1:0-3102 GCA_037130375.1 Verrucomicrobiota bacterium
ACCGAATCGAGTTCACCTGTCTCTGTGTATCGAGACGTGTTACGGTCTGCTCGTTCAGTTCCAGTTGTTTTCCACCCGGGGGTATCGCCCCGGCGCAGTTACTTTCAGTTACTGGCCCTAAAGTGATGGCCAGGTCAGGGACTTTCACCCTGCGGTTCAAGTGCGCTCTCAGGCGCACGAGCGCCGGCTTCAGCCGGCTTTGGACGACCGATAGGCGATGCTGCCAGCCAGTAAGGGTGTGCGATGTAAGCCGGCTAAAGCCGGCGCTCCGGGGGGGCTGCATGAAAGGAGGGGCAACTGAGATCAAGCGGAGACCGGGTTAGGGAGTCACATTCACGCGATAGAAACGGATCGTGCCGCCACCGCTGTCGAGGAATTCCATATCGGTCCCGGTGCCGGTATTGGTGGAGACCGGAATCCAATTCGGTTCGAAGAGGGTGGCGGAGCGTTCGATCAAATAACGCATGCCGGCGATACTCGGCCAGTGGATAACACAGTCCTGACTTTGCTGGGTGACAGCCTGGCCGGTCGAGACGCGCAAGACGGACTTGGGATCGGTGGGGTCAGTGCCAGCGATGTATTCGTGCCAGTTGCTGGCGCCATCGCCGTCCGCATCGGCACCCGCCTGAGAAAGGATGTTGTTCGCCGTGCCGAAGTAACGGAAACGCCAGGAGTCGGGGATGCCGTCGCCATAGATGGAGCCGGAGCGATCTGACATGAGAATCAGGCCGGTGAGGGTCTGTTTGGGGAATGAGGCGATGCCGTTGGGAGAGGCCGAGGCATGGTCGAAGTGAATGGCGTAGGCAGCGCTGCTCGGGGCGTCGGCCGGGATGGTCACGGTCAAGGTGCCCAAGGTGGCAGTGCCAGTCAGACCGGCGATGGCGATGTTGAGCCAGGTGGCGGCGTAGTTGTTATTTCCGGTCGAGGATGAGATGTCGGGACTGCCCAACGCCGCGTTGGGCTTGAACTCAAGCGGGCTGGTGAGCGCTGGTGAACCGTCCAGGGATTCGACCCTTAGACTCAGCATCAAGACGCGCAGCGGGTAGTCGCCGAAGATTGTTGCCGTGATGGGAACCTGGAGCGTTTCGCCTGCGGATGCGATGAAGTCCGCGGCGGCGAAATTGACGGACGGAGAATTCGTTGCGCTTGCCACTTTGGGAACAGGGCCGCCTGCAAATCCGTCCAGGGATTTGATGGATGCAAACTGGTTTGTCAGGGCTTCGGCACCAAGAACGCCATTGGTCCAGAAGCGACGGAACCAATACAAGCTCGGATCCAGGGACCGGCGGAAGGTGACGTAAACATCGCACACGTCCAGCACGCCGTCGCCAAAGGGGATTTGGTTGATGGTCGTATCGTTGCCATCGAAGAGCACGTTAGGGTCGGTGATCGTCGCGCCGCCGGTATAGTAGCCATTGGGGGTGAGCACGCCCAAACGGCCGCAGGAGTCCATGCTGTCAAAGAAGTCGCTGCGGTCCGGCGGATTATTCAAGCTGTAAATGGCCGATTGGAACACTTGCATGACGTCGCTGTTGTTCAGGTTGGTATTGCCAAAATCACCGGCGTTGAACCAGCGGAACGGAGCGCAATCCCCGACGAGGTATTTGCGCTGGCCAGCAGTGACAATCTTGATGGAGTTAATGGTCCCGGCAGCAAGCGAGCCGTTGGTTGGCGTGGCGATATAGACATCTGAACCCGGCGCGCCCACGCCGTCTGAAGTCGCCGAAGGCCGGCCAATCTGGATTTGATAGGTCTGGCCAGCTAAAGTGTTAGCAGGCACTTGGAAGCCGTAACCGCCGAGAACGACTTTGCCCATAGCCGGGGTGAACATGGTATCGTGGGCCTGGGAGAAAGAGATCAGTTGCTGAACCGTGGTATCGTAGAGGTTTGTTTTACCGGCGCGCTCGAGCCAGCCTACCCCGAGCAGGTTGAGGGCTGAGTTGGTAAAGACCATGTTGAGGAAACGCAGACCGTCAAAAATACGAATCTGCTCCGGGGGAGGCGGGTTGGTCGCGTTCGCTTCGAACATGAGGGGCGGAATCCGTTCGTACACTGGAGGCGTGATGCCCGGTATGGGTTTTTCCAGGAAGGATTGGAAACTGTAGCCGCCCGGAGCCAGTGCCGGACCAGGGTCCGGGCCGGCGTTGGTGACGGTCAAATTGAACTGGAGGCTATAGATGAGCGTGTTCGCCAACGGGCTCAAGGTAACCGGCGCATAGAAGAACTGGCCGGGCGAGGCGATAAAGTCGCTTGATGCCTCGCCGGAGTCAAAGCCGAAGCTGATGCAGTTGGGCACGAAATTGGTCGAGGAGAAGAGCGTGCTGACAATCCCACTACTCTGGTAGTTGGCGCGGAAGGCGCGGACTTTGAAGGTCAAGTTGGAAGTGACACTGAGCGAAAGGCTGGCAACACTGGTAATCGGTCCCAGGCTGGGCGCGGCGTTCGTGGGGTCGCTGCCGTCAATGGTGTACCACATCTCGGCGCCGATCGTCTGGTCGGTGACAGTGAACATTGCCGCATTATTGCCTGCGACCACCGGGTTGGCGGTCTTGAACTGGAACCGCGCCGTGACCAGGTCGCTGCTTGGCCGTCCCGGTGCGACGCCAATGGCCTTGATCGTCACATCCGGCTGCGGCGGCAGGATGATCGAGAGCGGCACCTGAATGGGGAACATACCATCTCGATAAAACGGCGGCGTGCCCCCGGTGGTGGCATCAGGATACGGAATATAGCCTCCCGTCGGGCCGAAGGTGAAAAGGGTTTCGGCACCGGCGGTGCCGGCGATGGCGATGGTGACGTCATTGTTGAAGATAAACGGCGCATCGGTCCTGAGCACCGAGACCACATCAGCGGGAGGTATCGTATAGTCCACCCAGCCGAGGGCGGGAGCAGGAACCGGCACCGGGGGCGGGGGCGGGGGCGGCGGGAGCAAACCAGTGCCCGTGATTCTCCGAATGTCATAGAATGCTACTTCCGAGGCATAGACCCCGCCATCGATGCCCACCACGACGCCGACCGGCGAGACCATTGGAATAAGCTGCGTCTCAGTGCTGGCTTGCGGATCGTCGGACCGCGCATACCACACCGAGGCGTTGGCCGGGT